>ONLX01000092.1 GCA_900318765.1 uncultured Eubacteriales bacterium | reverse complement strand
CAGCATCGTCTTCATAAAATAGATCAGGTTCGAGATCGAGATGTTCTCGTCGATCATGATGCCTTCCATCTGGAAGAACGTGTTCTCATGGCACGCGTCGGTACTCTCGTTGCGGAAGCACCGGCCCGGGAAGATCGCGCGAAGCGGCGCGCCGTATTTGCGCATGATCGCGTTCTGCGCGGCGGAGGTATGCGTCTTCAACAGCTGACCGTTGGTCAGATAATACGTATCCTGCATATCGCGCGCGGGATGGTGCTTCGGAATATTCAACGCCTCGAAGCAATGGTAATCGTCCACAATCTCATCGTAATCCTCGATCACAAAGCCCATCGACGCGAAAATCTGCTCGACCTCGCGCTGCACGAGCGTGATCGGATGGTACGATCCCTCGGGGATCTGCACCGGCGTCGTCAGGTCAAACTTTGGCGAGAGCGCGACCTTGTTCTCGAGATCGCGGGCGTGCGCCTCCGCGATGCGGTCCGCAATCGACTGCTCGACGAGCGCCTTCAATTGATTGACGCGCTGACCGTACTCCTTCCGCTGCTCGGCGGCGAGCGCGCCCATGTTCTTCAAAAGGCCCGTGACCTCGCCCTTCTTGCCGAGATAGCGCACGCGAAGCGCTTCGAACGCCTCGCTCGAATCGGCAGCCTTGAGATTTTCATAGAACTGCTGCTGCAGCTCCTCCAATGTGTTGCCCATAGTTCCTCCTTCTTGCTTGTAAAAACACAGTCCCATGCCGAAGCATGGGACGAAAAACGTTTCCGCGGTACCACCCAAGTTAAAGGCTCACGCCTTTCGCTCTTGCCCCGATAACGCAGGGTACGCGCTCAAAAATGAGATGCTCCGGCGGCGAAACTTCCCGCCCGTGCTCTGCGCCCCCGCTTCCAGCCGCGGCGGGGACTCTCTGTAGCTGCGTTCGGACGGTACAAAAAACACCTTCAACGCACGAATATTTTATCGTACAACCGAAAAGATGTCAACCCATTTTTCCGCCTCCGGCCGAAAATGCATAAACCGGGGCGCAAAGAGCGGTCAACCCCGGTATAACGGTGTAACTATACAGCCCGGTCGGTATATTTTACGGGCGAATGAACGGATATGCATTCCCATCGGAACGCATATACACACCCGTTTATGCGGTGGATAACCCCGTTTTCGCCCGATTTTTGCGGCTCGGAATGTGGATAACTCTGTGGATGGTGTGGAAAGATATGCATTTTCGGCTTCTTTTTCTCTCGATTGCATATGCATTTCCATTTTTGAATAGAAAAACCGATCCCAAAAGCGCTTACGCGTCCTTGGGCCGACGCGTCAAGATTCGATTCCGCTTTGCGTGGAATGCAGGCGTAAAAAGATTGGGATTGCATCTTGCTGTGCGCTGCGGTATAATCGCCGCATGAGTCGATACACGCGAAACTTTTCCATCCTGCAGGGATGCTACTGGATCGCGGCCTGCTTTCTCTATGCGTTCGCGGAGCGGTTTTTGCTCGCCCGCGGGTTCACGGTGCAAGAGGTCGGGATCGTGCTTGCCGTGTCCAACGGCGCCGCGTTGCTGTTGCAGCCGCTGCTTGCCGCCCTTGCCGACCGGCCGAACGGGCTATCCCTTCGCGCCGAGCTCTCCACGGGCGCGGGGCTTGCCGCCGCGCTTTCGCTGCTTCTCTGCTTTCCGGGGCAAACGGCGGCGCTCGTTGCCGTGCTGTTCGGTTCGCTCGCGGCGCTGACCGTTGCGATTCAGCCGCTTGCAAACGCAGTCGGGCTTGCGTACCTCGATCGCGGGGAGCGGATCAATTACTCGCTTGCGCGCGGGATCGCGTCCGCGCTGTTCGGCGGGTACTGCTATGCGGCGGGGTTCCTGGCCGAATGGAACAGCGACGCGCTCCTCTGGTGCTTTGCCGCCTCCTCGCTCGGGCTGATGGTCAGCGCGCTTGCGTTTGCGCCCAAAAAAGAGCCGTCCGCCCAGCCGAAAGAGGACGGAGGCGCATGGACGCTGTTTTTGAAGCATCGGTTCTTATGGCTCCTGCTGCCCGCAACCGTGCTGATCTTTACCGTACACAATTTCATCAACGCGTACATGCTCAGCATCGTTTCGGCGATCGGCGGCGGCACGCACGAGATGAGCGTTGCGATCGCGCTTGCGGCGATCCTCGAAATCCCGACCATGGCCGGGTTCTCGCTTTTGCAAAAGCGGTTCCGCTTAAAGACGCTGCTGTTCTTTTCGGCTGCCGCGTTCCTGTTCAAGCACCTTCTTTTGCTCCTTCCGCTGTACGGCGGGGCGGGCGTTTGGGCCGTGTACGCGTCCCAGAGCGTGCAGCTGCTCGGCTACGCGATCTTCATTCCCGCGTCCTCGTTCTTTTTGAACGAGCGCATGGACGCGGGCGACAAGGTCAAAGGCCAGATGCTCCTGACCGAATCGCAGACGCTCGGCTGCATCTTGGGGCAGCTGCTCGGCGGGTTCTCGATCGCCTCGATCGCCGTCGGCCCGACCCTGCTGATCGGCGGCGCGTTGACCGCCGTCGGTACCGCGCTGATGGGCCTTGCGCTTTGGGAAAAAAAGAAACCAGACTGCCAAGAAGGGTGACAGAAACCGGTTTGTTTTGCCCGATGACTATACTGCGTTATGTCGAGGACGAAAAACCGGCTAATTTTCGGCGCATCATCAAAGAAAAGACGGGGTTCTCCGTCTTTTCTGCCTGCAAGTATTCTGTTTCTGAATCCGCCGAAAATGGTCTGACCCCTTTTTTGACAGTCTGAAGGACCCTTGCGGGTCCCACTCGGTTACTTCAGATCTTCGCCGGTGAAGAACTTCTTCAGCGGCCCGTAGATCAGCATCGCAACGATCTCGGTCGCGATCAGCTCGACCGCCATATACCAGCCGTTGTACAGCGCGGAATAGATCCACGGATTCGTCATGGGCAGGCCCATAAACTGCTCCGGCATCCAGACGCCCCAGATCCACGCGCCCGCCGTGAGGTGGCACAAAAAGCGCAGCGTGAAGGTAACGGCGATTCCGATCGCAACGGACGAACGCTTCTTGCCGAAGATGCCCGAAAGACCGATCACGGTATAGGGCAGGATGTAATCGAGCATCACGATTCCCGCGCCCATCAAAAAGCTGTCGGCATAGGCGACATTGTCAAGCCCGAGCAGCATCTGACCGATGCTGTACACGAACGCGGTCAAAAGCCCCCACGGCGCGCCGTAGCGGTGGCTGATGATCACAAGCGGCAGCATGCTGACGATCGTAACCCCGCCGCCGAGCGGCAGATCGATCTTGACGAGGCTGCAGACCGTTGCGATCGCGATCATCAATGCGCTTTCGACCAGCATCAGCGTAATGCGTTTCCCTTTGGTCGTTGGTTGTTCCATGTTTGTTTCCATATGTTCCTCCCAATGAAAAATACTGCCCCGTGGGACAGTATCCATAGAATCGTGATTTGTACGCTTCCTACGATGGCATGACCCAACAGGTTCCAAGGGTACTTCTCAGCGGCGATTCGCCGCGCCCCTGCGTCGGGTACAGTATAGGACAACGCGACCGGTTTGTCAAGGGACACGTTAAAAAATGCAGATCCGAAACGCCGTCGGCAGCGACTGCGTGCCGTCGTACCAAAGCAGACCGTTTGGCGCATCGCCCTCCGTTTCGACCGCGAACACGCGCATCTGCCATTCGCGATGCGTAAAAAGATGCTTTCGTTCGACCTGCGCGATCGGCCCGATCGCCCGGAGCCCCATCGCGCCGATTGCATCGGCCGCGTCCATAGGCGTCAACCGCCCGGGCAGATTCGGCAGCTCATACAGCCCGCCGAGCAAGCCCTCCTCGGGCCGCTTGCGGATCAGGAACGCGTCGCCTTTTTTCAGCACAAACACGGTCATCTGCTCGATCGTGCGCTTCGGTTTTTTTGACTTGTTCGGGTACGAAGACACCGCATTTGTTCGGTACGCTTTGCAGTGCTTTTGGATCGGGCAGCGATTGCAAAGCGGTTCTCCGTTTGGCACGCACACGCACGCGCCAAGCTCCATCATCGCCTGGTTGAACGTGCCGGGGTCCGAAGGCATCTGCTGCTTCAGCTCCGAAAAGACCGCGTCTTTGGTCCGCGGATCGGCAATATCGCGCGGGTCGGCGTTTTTACGCGCCATCACGCGCAGCACGTTTCCGTCCACCGCCGGGACGCGCTCGCCAAACGCGATCGATGCGATCGCGCCCGCCGTATAGCTCCCGATCCCGGGAAGCTTGATCAGCTTCTCGTACCGATCCGGCACGCGGCCCTCGTATTCGGATTCGATCAACATCGCGGCGCGCTTGAGGTTTTTGGCGCGCGAATAGTATCCGAGCCCCTGCCACAGCTTCAGAAGCCGGTCGTCGTCCGCCCCGGCAAGCGCAGCGACCGTGGGCAGCTCCGAAAGGAAGCGCTCATAGTACGGAACGACGGCGGCCACGCGCGTCTGCTGCAGCATGATTTCGCTGAGCCAGATGCGGTACGGGTCGCGCGTGCCGCGCCACGGCAGATCGCGGTGGGACGCGGTATACCAATTGATCAGATCGTCTTTCCAGTCCATAGCAGCAGTATACCACATCCCGCCCGGTTTTCCAACCGGAACTTTACGCCTTTTTCCGCGTCAGTCCCTTCTCGAGCAGCGCGACGGCTTCGTACATCAGGGCGGCCAACACGCACAGGATCACCACGCTCGCCATCACGAGGTCGAGCTTGAACACCTGCCCGCCGTATACGATCAGGTACCCGAGCCCGGCCTTGCTCACCAGGTATTCGCCGACGATCACGCCGACCCACGACATCCCGACCGAGATCTTCAGTGCGGCGATCAGGTCCTTCAGCCCCGCGGGCAGCACCACCTTCCAAAAGATCTGCAGCTTCGTGGCGCCGAGCGTCTTCATCAGAAGCTGCTTTTCGTCGGTCGTCGTCAAAAAGCCGTTCAGCACCGTGACCGTCGTAACGACGAGCGAAACGAGCACGCCCATCACGACAATCGATTCCATGCCCGCGCCGATCCAGACGATCAGCACCGGACCGAGCGCGATCTTGGGCAGCGCGTTCAGCACAACGAGGTACGGATCGAGCACGCGGTTGACCGCCGGCAGCCACCACAGCACGACCGCCAGCGCCGCGCCGAGCGCCGTTCCGAGCAGAAAGCCGAGCACCGTTTCGAAAAGCGTCGTTCCGATGTGCATCCACAGCTCGTGCGACGCATAGAGCCGCGCAATCGTTGCCCACACGCGAGACGGGCTCGAAAGGATGAACGGATCGAACCAGCCGAACACGGCGCCGAGCTCCCACAGTCCGAAAAACGCGATCAGCACCCCGATCCGCGCGATCTGGATGCCGATGCGCGCGCGCTTTTGCCGTTTCAGATAGAGCGCATATTCCCTGTTCATCGGTCGATCTCCTTCCATACGCGGTCGTAAAGCGGCAAAAACTCCGGAACGTGCCGCCGCTCTAAGGGCGAAAGCGCCGCCGAAAAGCCCGTTTCGATCACGGTCTTCACGTGCGACGGACGCTTCGAAAACACAAGCACGCGGTCCGCCATCGAGACCGCCTCCGAAATATCGTGCGTCACTAAGATCGCGGTCTTCTTCTGCTCGCGGATGATCCGGTAGACCTCGTCGGACAGCTGCAGCCGCGTCTGATAATCGAGCGCGGAAAACGGCTCGTCAAGCAGCAGCAGGTCCGGTTCGAGCGCAAGCGTGCGGATCAAGGCAACCTTCTGGCGCATCCCGCCCGAAAGCTGCTGCGGGTAATACGCCTTGAACGCGCCGAGCCCGTATGCGTCCAACAGCCGCAGCGCGTTTGCCCGCGTCCGCTCGGTTTTTCGATGCTGTACCTCAAGCCCGAGCAGGACGTTCTTTTCGACCGTGCGCCATTCGAGCAGATGGTCGCGCTGCAGCATATATCCGATTCTCAGGTTCGGATCGGCAAACGTGATCGTGCCCGCCTGCGGACGCAAAAGCCCCATAATCAGCGAAAGCACGCTCGTTTTGCCGCAGCCCGAGGGGCCGACGATCGCGGCAAACTCCCCGGGCAGGATCGATAGATTCAGATGCGAAACGGCAGGCGTCTGTTCCGTCTCGGTAAAATACGAAAACGACACCTCCGATAAAGACAGAATTGGGGTGTGCATGGATTCCTCCGTTTCAATGAAAGATATTCTATACTATTCCCTCCCCGAACCGATGTGTGCGTGTGCATAAGTTTCCTTGATGCAACGTACCTTGTCTATGAAACATCCTTTTACCGGTTGCAAAACGGCAAAAGCAGCGCTATAATAGAAGAGAATTTTATAATTGGTAAAAATGTGTTTATAACAACGGGGGAATCCTGTATGACGATTTGGGAAATCATTTCACTGCTCGGGGGCGTCGGCCTGTTTTTGTACGGCATGACCGTGATGTCCACCGGCCTTAAGAACGCCGCCGGCGATTCGCTGCATACCATTCTCGAAAAGGTGACGACCAACCGCGTCCTCGCGGTCCTGATCGGAATTGTCGTGACGATGCTCGTGCAAAGCTCGTCCGCAACCGATATGATGGTGATCGGCTTCGTCAACTCGGGGCTGATGAATCTCGCGCAGGCGATCGGCGTCATCATGGGCGCGAACATCGGTACGACCATCACCGCCCAGATCACCGCGTTCAACCTGACCGCGTTTGCGCCGTTTCTGATCTTTGCCGGCGCGATCATGTACCTGTTTTTGAAAAAGCCGGTCCCGCGGCACATCGGCGCGATCCTGCTCGGGTTCGGCATGCTGTTCGTCGGCATCGGGCTGATCAAGTCCGCCATCGCGCCGCTCTCCGAAAGCGAAGGGTTCATCCGCGTGCTCTCGATGCTCTCGAACCCGGCCCTTGCGATCCTGTTCGGCATTCTGTTTACGGCGCTGCTGCAAAGCTCGTCGTCCTCGGTCGTCATCTTTCAGGCGTTCGCCGTCGAAGGGCTGCTGACCTATGAGCAATGCGTGTACCTCGTGATCGGCGCGGCGATCGGCTCGGTCATGCCGAACCTGCTCGCTTCGCTCACCACCGACCGGAACGGCAAGCGCACCGCGCTTTTGAACCTATACTTCAACGTGTTCCGTGCCGTGCTGCTGCTCATCGTGATCACGATCTTCCCGATCGTGCTCGACTGGATCAAGCTCCTTTCGCCGAACGACGTCGCGCGGCAGGTCGCCAACACGCATACGATCTTCGCGATCGTCGCGGTGATCGCGCTTTTGCCCTGCTCGAAGCTGATCATCAAGCTCACGTATCTGACGCTGCCGCTCCTTCCGGAAGAGCAGCGCAAAAAGGAGGACAGGCGTCTCATCTATCTGGCCGGTACCAAAAACATGGTTCCCGCCGTGGCGGTCCACCAGGCGAAGCTCGAAGTCAACCGCATGGGCGCGATCGCGCGGGACAACCTGACCCGCGCCGTCGAATACTTCTTCTACCCCGAGCGGGACGAGCTGTTTGACCGCGTTGAGGAGACGGAGCAGACCGTGGACTGGCTCGACCATGCGATCAGCGATCAGCTTGTGACGCTCCGCAGCCTGCAGCTTCCCGAGCGCGACGTGTTCCTGCTCTCCCGGCTGATCCGCGTGACCTCGAACTATGAGCGCATCAGCGACCATGCCGAGAACATCATCGAGTTTGCCAAGCGGCTCAAAACCGCGAAGGTCAGCATCTCTGAAGCCGGGCTCGACGAGCTGCGCCAAATGTCGGTCGGCGTGCTGCAGTGTCTCGACGTCTCCATGGATATCTTCGAATCCGAATCGTTCAAGCGGCTCAAGGAGGCCGAGGATCTTGAACAGAGCGTCGACGATATGCAGGATCAGTTCATTCAGAACCACATCAACCGGCTCATGACGAGCGGCTGCGATCCGCTCGCGGGCGTTATCTTTACGGATATGTGTACCGACCTCGAGCGCTGCTCCGACCAGGCGCTGAACGTCGCCCACGCGCTGCTGCACGAGTCGCGCGACTGAAAAAAGGAATAGAAAAAAGGGGCTGTTTTCACAGCCCCTCAGACTGTCCATAACGGGTTCAGACCATTTGCGGCAAAAAAAGCAGAGAAATATCGGTAGGAAGAAATGGCATTATGCGTGCCATT
>ONLX01000091.1 GCA_900318765.1 uncultured Eubacteriales bacterium | reverse complement strand
TGCCGTGGTCAACGTGTCCGATCGTGCCGATGTTTACATGCGGCTTCGTGCGTTCGAATTTTTGCTTTGCCATTTGAATTCTCCTTAAAATGATTTCATTTTGTTGTTCAGAACCGGTAGTTGATTGTTCCGAGCACCTTCTCCTGAACGGCCTCGGGCACGCGCTCATACCGCGCAAACTGCATTGTGAACGTTCCGCGTCCCTGCGTGCGGGAGCGCAGATCCGTCGCATAGCCGAACATTTCCGACAGCGGAACAATCGCCCGGACGCTTGTGCCGCCCTGCGACGTCTCCATGCCGCCGATCTTGCCGCGCTTGGCGGTCAGGTTGCCGACGATATCGCCGAGGTACTCGTCCGGAATGAACACTTCCACGTCCATCATCGGCTCGAGCAGCACGCCGTTGTCCTTCGTCAGCCCTTCCTTAACGCTCAGCGATCCCGCGATCTTGAACGCGATATCGCTCGAATCGACCTCGTGATACGATCCGTCCACAAGCGTCGCCTTGATGTCGATCAGCTCGTAGCCGCCCAGAGGTCCGCTCTGCAGCGCGTCGCGGATACCCGCGTCCACCGCCGGGATGAATTCCTTCGGAATCACGCCGCCGACGATCTTGCTCTCGAACACATAGCCTTCGCCCGGCTCGTTCGGCTCGAACTCGACGATGCAGTGTGCAAACTGGCCGTGACCGCCCGTCTGCCGGACGTACCGCGTTTCGTGGCGCACCGGCCGCGCGATCGTTTCCTTATAGCTGACCTGCGGCTTGCCGACCGTCGCTTCCACGCGGAATTCGCGGATCAATCGATCGACGATGATCTCCAGATGCAGCTCGCCCATGCCCGCGATGATCGTTTGCCCCGTTTCCTGATCCGTATAGGTCCGGAACGTCGGGTCCTCCTCGCTGAGCTTCTGCAGCGCGATCATCATCTTTTCCTGCCCGGCCTTCGTCTTCGGTTCGATTGCGACCTGAATGACGGGCGTCGGGAATACCATGCTCTCAAGCAGCATCTGCCGGTTTTCGGCGGTCAGCGTTTCACCGGTCGTCGTTTCACGCAGTCCGACAAGGGCGCAAATATCGCCCGCGTGGGCTTCTTCGACTTCGGTACGCGTATTCGCGTGCATCAGAAGAATCTTGCTGACGCGTTCGCGCTTCTGCTTGTTCACGTTGTATACGTACGTTCCCGATTTCAGCGTTCCGCTGTAAACACGGATGAACGCCAGCTTCCCGTACGGGTCGGCGACGATCTTGAACGCCAGCGCAGCAAACGGCGCGCTGTCATCCGGCACCGCCTCGAGCTCGCCCTCGCCGTACCGATCCGTCCCCTTCGCCGCCGGAACATCCAGCGGGGAGGGCAAAAAGTCGACAATTGCGTTCAGAAGCGGCTGCACGCCCTTATTGCGGTACGAAGTGCCGCAGCACACCGGGACGGCTGCCAAAGAGATCGTTGCCTTGCGGATGCAGGAGATCAGTTCCTCATTCGTCAGCTCTTCGCCTTCGAGGTACTTCTCCATCAGCTCCTCGTCCTGCTCCACGACCGTCTCGATCAGAGACGCGCGGTATTCTTCCGCCTTCTCGACCATGTCCGCAGGGATATCCTCCTCGCGAACATCCGTCCCGTCGTCATTGTAATAGACTTCGGCGCGCATTGTGACCAGGTCGACCATACCGCGGAAATCGGATTCGCTGCCGATCGGCAGCTGCACCGCGACGGGGTTTGCGTGAAGACGTTCCCGCATCATATCCATGACACGGTAAAAGTCCGCACCCGTAATATCCATTTTATTGACATACGCAATGCAGGGGACGCCGTATTTCATCGCCTGACGCCATACGGTCTCCGACTGCGGCTCGACGCCGCCCTTGGCGCAGAACACCGCAACAGCACCATCCAGCACCCGGAGGCTGCGTTCGACTTCTACGGTGAAGTCCACGTGACCCGGCGTGTCGATGATGTTGATCCGATGCCCTTTCCAGTACGCGGTGGTCGCGGCGGAAGCGATCGTGATGCCACGTTCCTGCTCCTGCACCATGAAGTCCATGGTCGCCGCGCCTTCGTGTACCTCGCCGACCTTGTGGATCTTGCCCGTATAGAACAGGATCCGCTCGGTCGTGGTCGTCTTACCGGCATCAATGTGTGCCATGATGCCGATATTGCGTGTCAATTCCAGTGCTGTATCGCGCATTACCAACGATAGTGGGCAAACGCCTTGTTGGCCTCTGCCATGCGGTGCGTATCTTCCTTCTTCTTGACGGCGTTGCCCTGCTCGTTGCAAGCATCGAGGATTTCGCCCGCCAGACGCTCCGCCATCGTGCGCTCACCGCGCGAACGGGCGTAGCTGACCAGCCAACGAAGACCCAGGGTCTGCCGACGGTCTGCACGGATCTCGATCGGGACCTGATAGGTCGAACCGCCGACTCTGCGTGCCTTGACCTCGAGCACCGGCATGATGTTGTTCATCGCCTGCTCGAATGCTTCCAATGCGTCCTTGCCGCTCTTCTCGGCGACCATATCGAACGCATCATACACTGCCTTCTGCGCGACGCCGCGCTTCCCGTCCAACATCACCTGGTTGATGAGCTTGGTCACAACGATGCTCTTGTAGATCGGATCGGCAAGAACTTCTCTCTTGGGAATAAAACCACGTCTCGGCATAGATTATTTTCCTCCCTTCGGACGCTTCGCACCGTACAGAGAACGGCTCTGCTTACGGTTTGCGACGCCTGCGGTATCCAATGCACCGCGGATGATGTGGTAACGAACGCCCGGCAGATCCTTGACACGGCCGCCGCGGATCAGCACGACGCTGTGCTCCTGCAGGTTGTGGCCGATGCCCGGGATGTATGCGGTACCTTCGAGA
>ONLX01000090.1 GCA_900318765.1 uncultured Eubacteriales bacterium | reverse complement strand
TTCTTGTTGTACAATCCCTGCGCTTCCGAAAGCCGCCCTGCCGCAATTTTTTCGACCGCATCCGCAGCGTGATCGAACGATTCGTTCAGAACGGCCTGTTCGTCCTTGGACGGACGCTTTAAAACGTAATCCCGCAGCAGCAGCGTCTGATCGTTTCCGACGCCGATCCGCACGCGTGCAAACTGATCCGAATGCACGCAGGCAATGATCGAACGCATACCGTTGTGCGTTCCGGCGGACCCGTTCTGCCGGATGCGGAGACTTCCGACGGGCAGATCGATATCGTCGTACAGAACGATCAGCGACGACGGATCCAGTTTATAAAAATTCAGGATCTGCTGCACGGCCTCGCCCGAGTTATTCATATAGGTTTGCGGTTTTACGAGGATCGCGCGCTGTCCGCCGATCTGACCTTCGCCGTAAACCGCCGAAAAGCCTTTCTTGTTGAAGCGGACGCCGTTGCGCTCGGCGAGACGGTCGATCGCAAGAAAGCCCGCGTTGTGCCGCGTTTTGCGGTAGGCAAGCCCCGGATTACCGAGGCCGACGATAATGATCATACCCGTTTCCTTTCCATACGTTTTCCCCCACGCCCGCAGATGGGGGAGGGGGCAAAAGCTGCGGATCGCCGCTTACAGCGCGTCCGCAATATCGTAGATGAGCCGCTCGGTCTTCTCCCAACCGAGACAGGCGTCCGTGATTGATTTGCCGTAGCAAGTTCCGCCGACGGGTTGGTTTCCGTCTTCGAGGTAGCTTTCGACCATGAACCCCTTCACGAGCCGTTCAATGTCGCCCGAATACCGGCGGCAGTCCATGACCTCGCGGATGATGCGCGGCTGTTCAAACGGATCTTTGCCGGAATTTGCGTGATTTGTATCGATCAGAAGCGCGGGATTGGACAGCTCGCGTTCGGCATACAGATCGAAGACGCGCCGCAGATCCTCATAATGATAGTTCGGCATCGCGTGTCCCTGCTTGTTCGTGTAGCCGCGCAGGATCGCGTGCGCGAACGGGTTGCCCTGCGAATGCGCCGCCCAACCGCGGTAGATGAACGAATGCTTGTGCTGTGCGGTCTGGACCGCATTCATCATGATCGAGAGATCACCGCTCGTCGGATTCTTCATTCCGACGGGAACCTCGATGCCGCTTGCCGTGAGCCGGTGTTGCTGATCCTCCACCGAGCGCGCGCCGACGGCAACATACGCAAGCAAATCGTCGATGTACTTATGATTCTCGGGGTAGAGCATCTCGTCCGCGCAGGAGAATCCGTAGTCCCGTACCGCCTGCATATGCAGTGCGCGCGTTGTGATGATTCCTTTATAGAGATCGGGCTTGCCGTTCGGATCCGGTTGGTGCAAAATGCCCTTATAGCCGTCTCCGGTGGTACGCGGCTTGTTCGTATAGATGCGCGGCACAATGAAGAGTTTCTCTGCGACGCGATCCGCAACCGGACGAAGCCGCCCGAGGTAGTCGAGCATGGCGTCTTCCCGGTCGGCCGAACACGGACCGATGACCAGAATCAGCCGGTTGTCCTCTCCACGAAAGATTTTCTGCAGTTCCGCCTGCCGCTTTTCCACGGTCTGCGCGATTTTTTCGGTTACCGGAAAGCGCTCCTTTACTTCCATCGGGATCGCAAGTTTCCGTTCAAATTCCATATTCATAGGCAATTCCTCTTATTGGTCGAAATAGCTGCGCCGCTCCGTCGAGAGCCGCATCTTTTGCATCAGTCCTTCGCGGTCGTCCTGCTCGAGCATCGAACGGAATGCTGAGAGCTCGCCGATGAACCGATCCATCTGTTCCAACAATTCCGTTTTGTTCAGCAAAAACAACTCGCTCCACATCTTTTCGTTGATCCGGGAGATTCGCGTGAGATCGCGGAATGAGTCGCCTGTATAGTCGGCAAGATGCCGGTTGTCATTGCAGGTCATCAGCGCAACCGCAATGCAGTGCGTCAGCTGGGAAACGAATCCGATCATTTCGTCGTGCTCCTCCGGGGAGAGCGTCGAGATTCGCCGGAATCCGAGCAGCCTGCCGAGGCTCTTGCACCATTCAATCGCTTCGGGCGAGTTCGCCTCGGTCGGCGTCACGATATAGTTGGCGTTCAGAAAGATGCGGTCGTCGGCATTCTGCACGCCGGACACCTCGCGTCCTGCCATCGGATGCGCCGCGATAAACTCGACATCGTTGCGCAGCATCGCCTGAATGTCGTAAACGACACACGCTTTCACGCCGGTCACATCGGTCAACAACGCGCCGGGTTTCAAAAGGTGCTGATAGGAAGCGATCCATTCCTTGAACGCCGTCGGGTACAGCGCAAAGATAACGGCATCCGCCCCCTGAATGAGCGACGGCATCGCGTCGGCCGCTCCGGCCTGAATGATTCCGTGCTCGAGCGCATAGGCGATTGCCTCCGGATCGCGGTCGATTGCCGCAACGCGATACCCAAGCCGCGTCAGCGCTTTTGCATAGCTGCCGCCCATCAGACCGAGACCGACGATCAATATTTCACTGTTGCTGATCCAATTCATGTATGTCCACTCCAAGCGACCGATACCGGTCAAAAAAATCCGGATAACTTTTTGCAACGGCTTCTGCCCCTGCGATGCTGCCTCCGACGGAGGTACAGAGCAGCGCGTCCGCCATAACGACACGGTGATCGTTGTGCCCGAACAATTGCGCGCGCGGCGCCGTGATTCCCGGGAAAACGGTCAGCGTGTTGGCGCTCGCTTCCGTGCGAACGCCGAATTTTTTCAGTTCCTCCTGCATCACGGCGATGCGGTCGCTCTCCTTCAGCCGCAGTCGTTCGATCCCCGTAAACGTTGCGCCGTGCAGCGCGCCTGCGAGCGCAAACAGCACCGGACCGAGGTCGGGGCAATCCCGAAGATCGATGGTCGGCGTGCCGCTTTGCAGCGCGGCAAAATGCATGCGGTACACCCGATCGCCCTGCAAGCTTTCGGGATTCAATCCGGTGACGCGTACATCGTTCCCGAGCAGGTTCAGCCCTTCGAGAAACGCTGCGTTTGACCAGTCTCCCTCTACAGAGACGCGGCGTGGCGAGTACGATTGTCCGCCGGGGATCCGCAGTGTCGTTTCGTTTGCCCAAAATGCGGAGACACCGAATGCTTCGAGCGCAGAAAGTGTCAGATCGATGTACGAGCGGCTTTCGATGGGCGGAAGCAACCGGATTTCGCTGTCCGCCGGCAACAGCGGCAGCGCATAGAGCAACCCCGTTACGAACTGGCTGCTGATTCCGCCCGAAAAGACAAATGCTCCGCTTTTCAATGGGCCCGCAACGGAGATGGAAGTCTTGCCCGGCTCAAACCGCAGTCTGCCCTGACGACACAGCGATTCATAGACCGAGAGCGGACGCGAGAGCAGCTTTTCGGTTCCGGTCAGCGTCGCTTCCGCATCGGAGAGCAGACAAAGCGGCAAAAGAAAGCGCAGCGTACTTCCGCTTTCGCGGCAGGGCAGCGTTGCAGCTGCTTTGCGAAACCTCGGATCGATGCCGGTGATCGTCGCCGTATCGCCGTGGATCGAGATCCGCGCACCGAGCGCGTTCAGGCAATCCAGGGTTGCGGCAACGTCGTTGCTTTGCGCGAGATTTGCAATCTCGCTTTCTCCCGCAGCAAACCCCGCAGCAAGCAGCAGCCGATGCGCCATGCTCTTGGACGGCGGCGCTTCGACGATTCCCTGTGCTTTGGAGGGTAGAATCTCGACAATCATGCAAGCGTTTCGATCAGATAGTCGATCGCCTCAAGGTACCCGTCGGTTCCGTGTCCCATGATCGTTTTCACGCAGGCAAGCCGGATATAGCTGATTTGCCGGAACTCTTCGCGCTGCGTTACATCCGAAATATGCACCTCAACGGTCGGAATGGAAACCGATTTGACCGCGTCAAGCAGCGCGATACTCGTATGCGTGTATGCGCCCGGATTGATCACGATCCCGTCCGCGTCTCCGTAGGCCGCCTGAATCCGATCGACAAGATCACCCTCATGGTTCGATTGGTACAGGTCGACCGCAATGCCGCGCGCTTTTGCATGCGCACGGATTTTTTCACACAGCGCGGCGTACGTTTCTGCCCCGTAGATCGAGGGCTCGCGCAGACCGAGCATGTTCAGATTCGGTCCGTTCAGAATCAGCAGCTTCATTCGAGTTCCTCCAGAATCATATGGGCGGTTTCGTTTGCGTTTTTCCCGGAGCGGATATGCTTGTCCGCGGCGGCTAGGTAAATCGGATAGCGCACCGCAAAAAGGTTGCGGACGCGTTCACGATCGGAGGAGAGCGGCCGGTCGTCGGAGACTTTCAGTTCGTCCACCGGTCGGTCGAGGAACAGCAAAATGCCGTTCGACCTGAGAGCGCGAACATTCTCTTCCTTCAGAACTGCACCGCCTCCGGTCGAAAGGACGATGCCGCTTTGCGCGGAAAGCTCTGCAAGGACTTCGGATTCGACAGCGCGGAACGCTGCTTCGCCATGCTGGGCAAAATAGTCCGCGATCGGCATCCCGATCCGCTCAAGGATCACCTGGTCGCTGTCAAAGAACGGGCGATGCATCAGCTCGGACAGGCGGGTTCCGACCCGTGTCTTCCCAACGCCCGGCATCCCGATCAGAACCAGATTCTGCTTTTGCCGAAGGACTTTCCGATACAACTGATTGATTGCGTCGAGCGGGAAGGCTTCTCCGGTGAACCGTTCTGCAGCACGCACCGCCTGCGCGACGAGCATATAAAGCCCTCCGGAGGCCGGAATGTTCCGTTCCGTCGCGTCTCGCACAAGCTGCGTTGAGAGCGGATGATAAATCGCATCGAAAACGCCGCTCAGATGGGGAAACCGATCCAGCGTGATCGGTGATTCTTCGCTGTGCGGAAACATTCCGCACGGAGTCGTATTGAGAATAACATTGGCATCGATGCGGTATGCTTGTTCATAGGTCAGTGCGCCGTCCTTGCCGGTGCGGCTCACCTTTCGAATCGATTGTGCGCCGAGCGAAGCCGCAACCGCTTCGGCGGTCTTGCTTGTTCCGCCGGTTCCGAGAATCAGCACATTCTTTCCGCTGAGCGCAATCCCCGCATGCAGCAGAGCAAGCCGCATTCCGTCAAAATCCGTATTGTCGCCGTACAAGCGCCCGTCGCGGTTCACAATCGTATTCACCGCGCCGATTGCCTTCGCCCGGTCGGAGATTTCGTCCAGAAAGGGAATCACGGTTTGCTTATACGGAATCGTCACGTTGATTCCGCAAAACTCACGTTGGTGCAAAAAAGTCGCAACATCGTCGGGCTTCAGTTCACAAAGCGCATACGAATAGCGGCCGAGCGCTTCATGAATCTCTTTGGAAAAGCTGTGCCCGAGGGGACAGCCGATCAGGCCGTACTGCATAGGACTCCTTTCTTGCGGCAATGCCGTGGCTTACGCGTTCTCCTTCCACCAATCCGTTCCGAAGCGGCCGGTCAGAAGATCGACAAGGATGAGCGCGGTGATGCTGTCGACCACGACGCGTGCGCGATGCACGATCGCGGGATCGTGTCGTCCGCCAAGGGAAAGAACGCGGGGTTCGTTTTTCACAAAATCGATCGTATCCTGGGATTTGAAAATCGAAGGCGTCGGCTTGATTGCCGTACGGAACAGGATCGGCATTCCGTTTGTGATGCCGCCGCCGATGCCGCCGTTGCGGTTTGTGAGGGTTACCACGCGTGCGCCATCCACGGTGATCGGATCGTTTGCGACGCTGCCGCGCAGCTCGGCGATCGCGAATCCGTCGCCGAATTCTACGCCTTTCACAGCGGGAATCGCAAACAGCCCACGGGCAAGCGCGCTTTCGACACCGTCAAACCACGGTTCACCGACGCCTGCGGGCATTCCGAGCACTGCGGTTTCCAGTACGCCTCCGACGCTGTCGCCATCCGCAGCCGCGGCAAGAATGGCGGATTGCATTGCTTCGCCTACGGAATCGTCCAATACCGCAAACTGCTTTTCGTTCAGAAGCGCAAGATCATGGCCCCAGTCGGAAAACGGTCGATCGGCAATTCCTGCGCAGCGGGAGATATGCGTTCCGAGCACGATGCCCTTTTGTCGCAGCATGCCGAGCAGAATTGCGCCTGCCGCAACGATCGGAGCGGTCAGCCGACCGGAAAAATGGCCGCCTCCGCGCGGATCGGAAAAGCCATGATACTTGGCGTAGGCGGTATAATCCGCGTGGCCCGGCCGCGCTACGGTTCGGAGCGCATCGTAATCTGCGCTGCGGGTTTGCGTATTCGGAATGCGGATACAGAGCGGCGTGCCGGTCGTTTTGCCTTCATAAACGCCGCTGAGCAGTTCAAACACGTCCGGCTCGCGGCGCGCCGTGGAGATCGCGCCGAACGGACGTCTCAGGTCGAGCTGGCGCTCGATAAGCGCCCGATTCACGGGGACGCCGGGACAGAGCCCGTCCAACACGACGCCGATGCTGTCGCCATGGCTTTCGCCGAACAGCGTCATCGTTACGGCATTGCCGATGGTATTTTTCATGCGGGATTCCTCCGGATAACGGTTTTCAGCCGCTCGCGCAGCGCTTCATAGGGTAGGTTCACGATTCGGAAGGAACCGATCGCGTCCGCCAGGACGACGGCAATGCCGTCCGCATTCGATTTCTTATCGTGCAGCAGCGCACGGTATACGGCATCGGGATCAAGATCTGCGCTTGCAGGCAGATGCAGCCGGGCAAGAACCGGCTGCAGCCGATTGCGCACCTGGTCTGAGCACATCGGCAGCATACCGATGGCAACACATTCTCCGTGGTACAGCGCGCCGTTTGCTGCGCTTTCGATTCCGTGACCGATCGTATGACCGAAATTCAGGACCCGCCTTAGATTCTGCTCCTTTTCGTCCTGTTCCACAACATTGCGTTTCCATTCCACCGCGCGCGCGATGATCGCATCGGGGTCGGAGAGCGGATCCCCGCTTTCGAAGCGCGAAAACAGCTCCGGATCGAACAGGACGGCCATTTTGACAGCTTCCGCCATACCGTTCGCTGTTTGGCGATCGGAAAGCGACGAAAGCGTTTCCGGGTCGATCAACACGCCTTTCGGCTGATGAAACGCGCCGACGATGTTCTTGATTCCGTCCAGATTGATCGCAGTTTTCCCGCCGACAGAGGCATCCACCGCGGACAAAACGGTCGTCGGGACGGCGTAAAAGTCGATACCGCGCATATAGGTTGCGGCGGCAAACCCGGCAAGATCGCTGACCACGCCGCCGCCGACGGAAACCACGCAGTCCTTGCGGGAGAATCCATGCGCGAGCAATTCAGAGAGCAGGTGCTTCAGCGTTGCGAACGACTTGCTGCCCTCTCCTTGCGGGACGGTTACGATCACAGGCTCCTTCGCGGCGGAAGCAACGGTTTCGGCATACCGGGGCGGAACGCCTTCATCGGTGACGATCAGCACCTTTCGGTCAAGCTGAAACAGCGATCCCACGCGCTGCAGCGCCCCGCGTTCAACGGTGACGTCGTAGCTTCCGTTTTCCAATCGTACCGGAATTATCATTCGCGCTCCTTTGGCGGTTTTCACCGCAATAACAACCTATTATAACTCTTTAACGCTATCACCGAACGGAAAAAAAGTCAAGCGTTTTCAACCGATTTATATACTCTTTGAACGTGCGTTTGCGGGAACAGAAGAAAAAACAGGAGAAAAAGGACTTGTCACACAGGGCTTTTTCGACTACAATAGGGGACAGAATGTACGGAGGTGGCTTTATGAAAGTCAGTCAACTTTTGGGGGAACGGTTTAAGGAGCGCGCGTTTGAGATCGAGAGTCAGAATCTGATGACGCGCGGCGGATATATGAAGCTCGTCGGAAACGGCATTTACTCGCTGTTCACGCCGACCAAGCGGATTCAGAACAAAATCGAGCAGATTCTACGCGAGGAGATGGATGCGATCGATGGGCAGGAAGTCCTGTTCCCGGTCGTGATGCCGGCGTCGATCTGGCAGCAGTCCGGCCGGTGGGAATCGATCGGCAAGGAGCTTTTGCGGTTCAAGGACCGCAGCGGAGCGGATATGGTGCTCGGAATGACGCACGAGGAAGCCGCGGTACATATGGCTATGAACGTGGCGGGCACGTATCAGAAGTATCCGTTCATGATCTATCAGATTCAGACCAAGTTCCGCGATGAGCCGCGCGCCCGCGGCGGCTTGATCCGCGTTCGTGAATTCACCATGAAGGATGCATACTCGTTCCATACCTCGCAGGAGGATCTCGAGGCATACTATGAGCGAGCATATCGCGCATATGAGCGGATTTACGCGCGCGTCGGGGTTCCGGAGGTCGTTGCGGTCAAATCCGACAGCGGAATGATGGGCGGCAAAGTCAGCCATGAATTCATGTTGCTGTGCGACATCGGCGAGGATTCGATCGTTACCTGTCCCGAATGTGGCTACCGCGCAAATATGGAAGCGGCCGAAACGCTCGTATCGAATGTGCAGACGGGCGATCTGAAACCGATCGAAGAGGTCTTCACCGGTGATGCCAAGACGATCGAGGATGTTTGTTCGTTTTTGAAGAGCGACGCAAAACAGTCCTGCAAAGCGGTCGTATACCAGCGCAATGCAGATGACAGCTATGTGCTGATCTTCACGCGCGGAGATCTGGAAATCAACGAGACGAAGCTCACCAACTATCTGAAAGCCGAAGTGCATCCGGCCGTCGAAGTGGATCAGGCGAACCTTTCCGCAGGCAATATCGGACCGGTTCGGCTCGAAACGACCGCCACCGTACTTTTTGATCGCTCGATCCGGGATGCGGAAAACCTCGTTTGCGGCGCAAACCGTCCGGAATATCATTTTACGGGATTCACTCCCGCGCGCGATCTGCCTTCGGATACCGAATATATCGATCTGTCCAAAACACAGGATGGGTTCGAATGCCCGAATTGCCACAAGCACAGCCTCAAGGTCAGCCGCGGCATCGAAGTCGGCAACATCTTCCAGCTTGGCAAACGGTACTCCGAAGCGATGGGCATGACCTACGATGATCCGAACGGCAATCGTTTGAACCCGATCATGGGATGCTACGGCATCGGCGTCGGACGGTTGATCGCCTCCGTTTGCGAGGTTCGGCATGATGATTACGGCCCGATCTGGCCGATCACAATCGCGCCTTGGCAGGTCGAACTGTGCGCGCTGCGCGTGGATAACCCGGCCGTGCGGGAAGCAGCCGATCGGCTGTATCGGGAATTGACCGATGCAGGGATCGAGGTGCTGTATGATGATCGCCCCGTTTCCGCCGGCGTGCTGTTCTCGGACGCGGATCTGCTCGGCGCACCGATTCGTGTGGTTGTCAGCCCGAAGACGCTTTCACGCGGCTGTTTCGAGCTCTCCGCACGGGATAAGTCGTTCCGCGAGGACATCGATCCGCAGTTTGCCGTATCCTCGGTCTTTGCGAAGATTGCCGAGATGACGACCGCGATCAACGCGAAGGTCCCGGAACGCCTGTAAGAAATCAAAACCCAAACAAACAGCCCGAAGCCATCGGCTTCGGGCTGTTGCGTGTTATTCCGTTTGTCCGAGGAATTCGGCATGATAGCCTTCTTCTGCGCTGCCATACAGTCGTACCCGGTAGACGTGTCCGTAGGCGACGGAGAAGGAAAGCAGCTCCTTTACCGGGATTGTCCCGACATACGGGTCATCCCAGTCGACCGAGATCAGAGGCTCCGTTCGAACATAGAGCTGCAGCGAGAACGCGTCAAGATCAGCATCCGCGGGGAAATCGTCGGTTGTCAGAATCAGGTCGATCAGCGGGTCCTTCTCACGCGTGCCGAAACGCGTATAGCCGAGACGGGAACGGTCGGCATTGCTCGCGCCGCCCCCGCCAACGGACTGGCCGTTTATCATGCGCTCGTAAGAGATCTCATACACGTCGTCGCTTTGATCCAACTCCACCAGGATCAGAATCGTCTGCTCGTCCGCGTGGTATTCCGCCGCGGAACAGCCGAGCAGCAAACACAGCGCCAGCAGCAAAACTGCAAATCGTTTCATGATTTCATTCCTTTCCGTAGCTACAGGAACAGTATAGCACAAGAATTATTGAATGTCAACCGAAATTTATTGAAAAACAATATAATTAAGAGAAAAACAGAAGTCGGACATCGTCCGACTTCCGTGGGATGGATCAGAATTTTCCGCTGTGTCCGCCGTGTGAAATACCGGAGGAGGAGAAGTGGCTTCCGCCGCTGTGTCCGCCGCCTCCGCCGCTGCGTGTTTCGGTAACTCGCGGGGTGGACGTGACGTGGCGTGCCAGATAGAGATCCTGGGATTCAGTCAAGTGCAGCGAATTTTGCACAAAGTAGTTCGCGGCCTCCGACTGGGTTTTCACCGACTTCAACTGGTTCTTCAAAGCGTTCGTCACATTCAGCGTGACGATCAGACCGACGAACGCAGCAATCACGAACCGGAAGAATGAGAAGATCTGTACGCCGTGCCGCTCTACGGTCGGCGATCCGTTCTGGCCGTTGAACGCGGAGATGATCCTGTATGCCGAGGACGCAAACTGCCGGAATGCACCTGCAGCATCGCCGTTGGACAGCATCGTCGCCGCATCCTGTTCAAGCGAGGCGCAATTATCGGCAGTAAAGTACCGATTTGCGGTGCTGTCCGTTACGCAATAGCACATGCCCGCATCCCGGTCAACCACGAGCGCGACTTTATCGTATCCGGATCCGTGGCGGTAAACGCCGCTTGAGAACAGCCCGGAAGCGTACTCGGAGGCGGATTGCCCGCCGAGGGAGGGAACTGTCAAGACGACGATATCGCAGATTCCGGCAACATGACTGTTGCTTTCGAGCGTCCGCAGCACAACGTTGCGATCGGTCTCGTTGAGGAATCCTGCTGCGTCGTCCAGATACAGGACTTCACGGCGGTCGACATTGTTCAAAACGCGTTCGCAGCGTGTCGCAAACGTTTCAAACGCTTCGAGATACTTGCCTTCGCTCAGCAGCGGCACAAACGCGTTTTCGATGTTATAGAGCGTCGCATCGTCAAACCAGTCCTGTGCGGCGCCTGCGGTGCTTGTTGCGTAGTCGCGCTCTTCCATGCAGACCATCAAGAGGATGCCGTCCTTCGTGGAACCGTAGCCGTAGCCGTTGAGATCGTAATAGTCATCGGCAAACGCGGTTGCGGATTTGCCGCCCAGCGTCCTCGGAATAACCACGGCAACGTCGCATTTTTGCTCGGAGCTGATGCGTTCCAGCTCCGCCAGGAAGGCGATCTCTTCCTCATCGGTCAAAAGGTTGCCCTCATCCACTAGCAGGGGCATAAGCCGCTCGGTCGGAAGCTCGGAAATATCCGCAATGCCGAGCATCGGAACGGCAAGCAGTAGCAGCGCGAGCAGCAGGGAGAATCCTTTTTTCATTTCGTTCACCCCCTTAGATCAGCGCCGAGCATGCGGTCATGAGCGCATAGGCGGCAACGGTTACGCCGATGCCGAGCAGCACCCACCAGCGCGCATAGGCCCCTTTGTCCATCGGCAGATCGCCGATGAACTTTCCGGTCTGACCGTTCATGGCAAAGCGGTAAGACTTACCGTTCCATGTCGTGTTCATGAGCCAAACGGGAAGCAGTCCATAGCGTGCGCGGCTGTCTACGGTTTTAACACGCGCGCTTTTGGGCGTAACGGTGGAATAGGTGTTCGGGATGGTGCTGTGCAAGGCGCTCTCGGTGGAAATGCGAAGCCGTGCGTTTGCGCGGGGAATGCTCTCCTCGGCGGAAACATCGTACCGGTCGGCAAAGTATCCGGAAAGGTAGGCGGTCTGAAATGAAACCGCTTCGGACAGGTCAAACGGTTCCAGCGACTCCATCAGCGCATCATCCATCTTTTTCGAGCCGTCCACCGGAATGCCGGAGAACTGCATCGTCCCGCTGCGCAGCAGGGAATATTCGGTCGTTTCAACGTAATTGTTCCGACTGTCGGACCAGGATCGCGTCTGCGTTGCGTGGTACTGCACGGTTGCATCCACATCGGCGTCAAACAGCCAGAACGGAACGTAAACGCCCTTGATCTCATCGATGTGCGCTTGCGAACGGAACACCTTCGGGAGCAAACGCTTCCCAAGCAGATGCTTTTCAAAGCCCTTTTTCGCCGCTTCCTTATCAAGCTTGAACGGCACAACCACGTCCGGCCGCAGATCTCCGGCAAACTGCGCTTTCATAATGACCGGGTTGCCGCAGAAGGGGCAGGCGCTTGCGGCAAGCGTTTCGTCGCCGATGACCTCGCCGCCGCAGGATTCGCACGAATAGATCCGCATCCCGTCCTGCTCGCCGGGCTCCCAATCCGAACCGGTCGGAGCAGAGACTTCAGGGTCCTTCTTTTCCGCTTTTTTCAACGCGTCGTCATAGGCTTTGAGCGTTTCGACGTCAAACTCCGAGTCGCAATACTCGCACTTCATTTTTTGAAGCGCACTTGAAAATGTCAAACCCGCGCCGCAGCATGGGCATTTGTATTCCAGTAATTCCGACATGCCGATCCTCCTTTGCGTTTGATCTTATCGTTCAGTATATCCGAAAACCATATAAAATGCAAGGATGCAAAGGGAAAGAATTTCCGATGGGCCGAAAACCGCCGCATTTTCGTACTTTACATGATTTTTTCACGTTGACAAACGCAACGTCGGGTTGTACAATAAAATTACGGAAACGTTTTCGTAAATTGCTTGACCGGGGTCGTCCGGAGGGGGTTCGCATGAGCATGGTCACACTGAAAGACGTCGCCAAGGTTGCCGGCGTTTCGTACGCAACCGTTTCCCGCGCCTTGTCCGGCAGCTCCGAGATCGGTGAGGAGACGCGGCGGCGCATCCTGAAGCTGTGCGAGGAAATGGGGTATACTCCGAACGCCGTTGCGCGGTCCATGGTTATGAAACGAACAAACATCATCGGTTTGATCGTTGCAAGCATCGACAACCCGTTTATGAGCGAACTGACCACGCACATTGAAATCTATGCGCGCCGCTGCGGGTATAACCTGATGGTATGCAACTCTTCGTACGACACCGAGCTGGAAAAGGAAGTGTTTTCGCTGCTGCTCGGGCGGCAGGTGGATGGGATTATTCTGCTCCCGGTCGGAAACGAATCCTACGACTCGCTGAAATCGCTGACGGCGCAGGTGCCGACGGTGTTTATCAGCGAAAACATGCAGGACCTCCCGGAAACTTATGTCGCGGTCGATAATCGGCAGGGGACGTTTGCCGCAACCGAATATCTGTATTCGCTCGGACACCGCAAAATCCTGTATTTCGGCTGCCGTTCGCACAGCGTGACGCACCGGCTCCGTCTCGAAGGGTACGAGCAGGCATGCAAACAGCTCGGTCTTGTGCCGGAAGTTCTGTATTCCCCGTATGCGCGTAGCTCGCAGGAAGCGGGCTATCGGCTTGCGTCCGAGTACATGCAGGGCGATCTGCGACACACGGCAATGGTGTGCGCGTCCGATTCGCTTGCGATCGGCGTTATGCAGGCTGCTTACGAATTCGGAATTGCGATTCCGGACGGGCTGTCGCTTGTCGGGTTCGACAACATCTCGTTTGCCGGACTGCCGCCGATCAATCTGACGACGATTGATCAGCCGAAACAGCGTATGGCAAACGCCGCGGTGGACATGCTGCTCGAACAGATCAAGCATCCCGAGATGCCGAATTCGAACGTGATCGTGCCGCCGTCGCTCGTGCTGCGCGGATCGTGCCGGGAAGTTCGGGAGTAAACAATGTATCGATATGAAGCACATCTGCATACGGCTGAAAGCAGCCGCTGCGCGCGCGTACCCGCCGCCGAGCAGGTACGCGTTTATCACGCGCTCGGTTACGACGGAGTTTGCGTGACCGATCATCTGCACAACGGCTTTTTGAATTCCCTGCCCCGGCAGGACGACTGGGAATTCTGCATGAACGAATGGCTGCGGGGCTATCGTGCGGCAAAAGCCGAGGGCGACGCGCTCGGGATGGATGTGATCCTCGGCGCAGAACTGCGTTTTCCCGAAAATGACAGCGATTATCTCGTCTACGGGATCAACGAAACATGGCTGATGCAGCATCCGTACCTTTGCCGACTCGATCACAAAACATTTTTTGAACGGTTCGGGGAGGAAGTGCTGATTATTCATGCGCATCCGTATCGGTTCACGGATGAGGTGTTCTGGGACAGCGTGCACGGTATGGAAGTAGCAAACTGCAGTCCGGGATGGGACAGCCGCAATGAGCTCGCGTTTGCGTTTTACCGCGAACATCCTTCCTATTATCCTGCGGTCGGGTCCGACGCGCACTGCAGCGGCGACCAGGGGCGCAGCGCGATGCTGTTTCCTGTGCGCATTTCCGATTCCTTTGCCTGGAAGGATGCGATCCGATCGCGAAACTATCGCCTTTGGTGTCCGTCCTTTGAAGAGATTGTAAAAGAAAGCGAGGCCATTCTCCATGTTTGATTCCATGATCATCGGTCAGATGACGCTTGACCACAATATTGACTACGACGGCCGCGAAGAATTCATCGCGGGCGGCGCGGTCACGTTTTCCGGCTATGCCGCTGCGGCGATCGGCGGGAAAGTCGCAGTCGTTCCGAAGGGCAATGCGGCGCGCCTCGATCCGTTTCAGGTGTTTCAAAAGAGCAAGGTGGAACGCGTATTCCCGGTTGATTCCCCAACCTGTACGGTGATGCAGAACACGTATTTTACGCCGGATCGCGAACGCCGTCGTGCGCTGAACACCGAAAGTATTGTACCGTATACGCCGGGGGATCTGCCCGACGAACCCGCAAAAATCTATCATCTCGGCGGATTGGTTGCCGGCGATATGGGAGCGGATCTGATCGAAGCTTGCCATCGGCGCGGGGACGTCGGGCTCGACGTACAGGCGATGCTGCGCTGCCGGAATGAGGACAACACGCTCGAACTGCGTGACTGGAAAGAGAAGCGGGAACTGCTGCCGCTGATTCGCTATCTCAAAACCGATGCTGCGGAGGCGGAAGTCTTGACCGGGACCGACGATCGGGAAAAAGCGGCAAAAATGCTGTGCGAATGGGGCGCAAAAGAGGTTTTGATTACCCACAACACGGAAGCAATCGTGTGCGACGGAACGCATATTTACCGTTCGAAGCTCTGTCCGCGCGGCCTTGCGGGGCGCACCGGACGCGGAGACACGACATTTGCGGGATATCTGATCGAGCGTCTCAACCACGAGATTCCCGAAGCGCTCGAGTTTGCTGCGGCCCTTGTCTCTCTGAAGATGGAGACCCCGGGACCGTTCATGGGTACGCGGGACGATGTCTATGCCTTTATCGAGCAGTATTATCGTTAACAAAACAGGATAAAACGCATACGGCCGTTCGGCGCGATGCGGGATCCGAACCGCGCCGTTTTCTATTTTTCATTGACAGAAAAACCTTTTTTTGCTATGATAACGGGCAAGTCGATCCGTCGGACGGAACTTGCCGGACGGAGAATTCTATCAGGAGGAAACCTATGATGAAGAAAATTCTTTCCATTGGCTTGGCGGTTCTTTTTGCAGCAAGTCTATGTGCCTGCACATCCTCAGCTGCGCAATCGCTTATGCCGGAACCTACCGTTGCCCCCACAAGCGCGCCGGAAGTTATTCGAACGAACTTTGAAAAAGCATCGGCGTATGTGGAGTCGCTGCTCGATGGCAAGACCGTCGACGTTCAAACAGATGATGAGGACAGCCTCTCGCTCTATCGGTATTGGGACTGCCCGGACGCAGATGGAGCCATTACGCTGAGCGATGAGGTTACCGTGGAAGGCTTCACAGCGGTGATTGGGAAAACGCTTGTCAAGGAGCTGGACAACAGCGGGCTGACCGTGGAGAAATCGAAGGAAACACTTGAACCGCATTTTGAAACAAGCGCATCGCTCACCCGGGATGGGAAGACATTCGTATTTCGCGTCTACAATTCGAAAGAAGAATCTGTTTTGATGAACGAGACGGCGCTGTCCGGTTTTTCCGGAACGTTCAGTGAATACGTGCTTCCGTTCAACTATGCAGGGCTGACCGAAACGAGTACGCTTCGGGATGTCATGGAGCTGTTCGGATACAAGAATTATTCGATTGTTCTGTCGGCAGACGAGACGGGGACGATGATCCGCGTATCGTATCACTTTGATACGCCGGATGGCAATTCGGTCTTCATGCGTATCCTGGAGATTGAATGTCTCTATCAGGCGGACGCCGACACCGCTGTGATCACCAGTATTTCCTACAGCGCAGAAAACACGCCGCAGAGCGAGGAATAAGGATCCGTTCGAATCGGAAGCTGCCGAAAAGGCAGCTTCTTTGTATGATTTCGAAATGTTCGGTTCATACTTTTCATTATTTACAGTTTTACCGCGTTTATAACGCAACTATTATACACCCGCCTGTTTTACTTATCCTATACTGAACAGAAAGGTGTAATAGCTATGAAGAAATTTTTGGCTCTTCTGTTGACAGCCCTTTTCTTGGTCGGGTGTCAGCCAACACCGGAGGAAGATGCGATTTCGCGGAAAAATACGAATGTGCTCATCCAAACCATTCAAACCGTTGAAATGACACAAGCGGATGATGCTGTACCGACACCGATACCGGTGAAAACGCAGTTTCCCGAACGTTTTCAGTGTGATTTCACAACAAATGGCGGCGCACGCTTTACAGCCGATGTTCCGATTCGCGTTTTATGCGACGGCACCTTTCCGGTTATCCGCGTCGAACGAAGCAATCTCAGCCGCGATGAACGTATCCTGCTTGTCAAGCGCCTTTTGGGAAGCGATACACTCTATCTGCATCAGCAGACCGTCACGCTCGCCTATATCGAATCCATGATTGCGGAGTCGATGCGCGAGCTGACCGATGAGGAAAAGGAAGCGTTTCTGATTGACCATACGCAGGAAGACTTGGAGGAATGGGTGCAGTCACGCGAGGAAAGCGCATCCTACTGGCAAGAATGCTACCGCAGCTATAACGGCGATCCGCAGCCTTATCCGAAGTGGGACGGTTCTTTGCCGCCGGGCGGCGATACAATAGAAACGACCGAGTACCATATCGTTTGCACATCGGAACCGAAACCGTTGAATACGTACTGCCACGCGGACGTGGTCAGTGCGGATCGGGATGAGCAGATCTTTTATGCCGCACCGCGGAACGAAGAAACCGGCATTTCGCATGTTCATTGGTTCGATAACAACGCTTCCCGCCCAGAAACCGGTACCGAACGAATTGCACCGGAGGACTACGATCGCATACATGAAGGCGCAAGCGTCACCGCTTCGCAGGCGGTCGGGCGTGTGCTCCCGTGCTTTGACGGAATCACGGAGTTAAAGGTCGTCGATATTTTTTGGAGCCATAACGCAAGCGCCGATGGCGATGATCGGGGAAAAATCGGACGATGGGCCTACCTCATTCGTATGACACCCATATTCGGCAACGCCTATATGCCCTATTGCAAAGCAACAAGCACCGGCGGGCAGATCGAAACGGATGTGATGCGGCCGTGGCGGTATGAGCATGTTTGTGCCGCTGTCGCCGGGGACGGTACGCTGTTGTCACTGATTTGGGAAAGCAGGCTCAAGGTAACAGAGATACTCACCGAAACGGCGAAGTTGCTTCCATATGATGAGATTCTCTCGTCGTTCCAACAAAACATGAACCGTCGGTATCCGAATTCGCACTTTACCGGTACCGTGCAGGATGTCACGCTCGGTCTGTTCCGCATCCGAGAGCAATACAGTCAGGATACAGGCTTATTGGTGCCTGCATGGTTTATCACCGGGGAGGCTGTGTACGAATCCGGTGAAATATTGTCGACTTGGAACGAATCGAATCCGCTTTGTGTCATCAACGCGATCGACGGAAGCATCATCAACCCGCGTATCGGATATTAGGCGCCCGTTTTCCCGCATGCAACCGGATGCGTGGAAGTGAAAAATGAAGTCGGACCGACATTCAAAATCGGTCTGCGACCGAAAGGAGCAACTTCTTTTTTGCAATTGGATGAACGACGAACCCGCCGAACGCCAGGAGAATCGAGGCATTCGGCGTGCGTGTTGTTCTCAATATCCGAGAGCCGGGTTATATACGCTGCCGTCGACGGCGTTGATCTGCATAAAACACCCGCCGGGGACGCGATACACCGCGTCGCCGTTTGCATCGATCGTGTAATGGCACCGTCCCGCAAAGCGTTCACCCGCGCCGCCGTCCTTATGCAGCACAAGCTCGCCGTAAAACGACCACATGGGCAGCAGCAGATACGTATCCGACGCGCCGCTCTTGCGTACGCGGACGCTCTCCAACGCAATTCGGTCGATACGAATCGTGCCGGAAAAACCCTCGTCCCGTACTTCCTCCAAGGCGGGGTAGACCTCCCAAGCGATCTGCTTACGAAACGCTGCCAGAATCTCGTCGAACGGCAGCAGCGCAACATTTTCGTTGACGGTGCGAACGATCGTGCTCGGCGCATACCATTCGAACCAATTCACGCCCGAATCGCGCACCAGAAAATACGCGTACTCCTGTCCGAACGGCGCGGCATAGCCCGTGTCGCCGCCGTTTTGCGCATACTGCCCGTAGACGTCCTGCTGCACATCGGCATACGCGCCGGGCAAGCCACCCACGGGTCGCGTGAACCACAGCGCATACGCCTGCTCGTTGCTTGGGTTGTCGCCGTACTGTGGACAGTCCGCCGCCAGAACGAGCGCGGGTTTCAGCTCGGTTTCACCGAGCTTTTGCAAAAATGTCTTTGCGACCTCGATCGCTTCGTCTTCGGTGATCGAAACGCCTACCAACGGCACGTCGACGGCTAAAAACTGTTTCGGAAAGCCGACCTCCATGTTTTGCAGCGTCACGGTTCCCAAGCAGTTTGCCGATACCGGCGAATGATAGGCGCGTTCGGGACGCGCAAAATCGATCTCTGCGTCAAAGCCCCCGCTCACCTTGAATACCGCATCACAAAGATCCGCCGTCAGCCCGTCCGTGCTGTCCGGCGCTTCGCGATAATACGCTTCCCACGCTTCGAGCGATTCGGTCAACGCTTGCCGCGCTTCGGACTGTTCCTGCGGGGAAAGGCCGTCATAGCGTTCCTCGAAGTTGTCCAAATCATCCTGCACCGCGCGAATCTCCCGCAGAATGCCGTCTTTCGTCATGTTTGCTCCGGCTTCGCTTTCACGCACCAACAGCGTTTTCCCGTCTGCGATTCGCGTCAGCATATCCCGCGCCCATGCCGCGTCGTATGTCTTCGGCACAATCTCCGCAACCGGATACCGATCGCCTTCCGGCAATACGACCTCGGCGGCAAGTTCCACGGTCAGACGGTCCGCTTCGATCGTCTCGTCCACGCGCGCCGGCGCTTCAAATGCTTTTTCCGCAACCGGTCCTTCGGCGATCTTTTCCGTCAGCACGCCGTCCCCTTTGTTGTTCACAACTTCTTCCTCCGGTGTGGGAACGCAGGCGCAGAGTATAAGGAACACCAATACGATAATCGCAATCCGTTTCATACTGCTTCCTCCTCAATACCCCTTCATCGGGTCGATGATCGTGCCGTCAATTGCATTGATGACAAGCAGGGGAAAGTCGATGTAGTCCTGCTGATGCGCCTGATGCT
>ONLX01000081.1 GCA_900318765.1 uncultured Eubacteriales bacterium | reverse complement strand
CGCCATCGCCGCTGCGCCGATTCTCATTCTGCGTCGGCCGTCCATGTTGCAATCCACTCCTTGATCCATCGGTAAATCGTGCTCTCGGGTTCGATCTCTTCGAGATCGACCGGCGCGCCGTCTTCGGTAACAATGCATAACGGCGGGAACAGCACACACCACCAATTCTGACCTGCCCCCTTGCCGAGCCGCACGATCAACGCGTCGTACTCACCCGCCGGGAACAGCTTTCCGTCGTACGTGCGATCGGGAAACGATTCGGTGCCGAGCGAAAGCTGCACGCCGTAGGATGCGCCGTTCTCCTTGAGGACCCGCTCCGCCGTGCTTTGCAAAACAGCGCCGTTCGCAAGCAAAAACGCACGCGAGGAATCATAGCTCGGCTGCGACGCAAACAGCGGGCGCAGTGCGTCCCGAACGCGGAGCTTCACCTCCTGATCGGTTTCGGAATCGCTGTTCGCCAATATGTGCAATCGCAAAATTCCGGGATGCGTCATAGCTTCTGCAGCGCCATGCGCGCGGAGCGGCAAAAGCGCAAGCAACAGGAAAATCAGAATCGGAAATTGTCGTCTCATTTTTTCACCTCACCCAAAGTATGCCCGCCTCATGCGGGAATTCATACATTCCGAATACGCAAAAAAACACGAGGCTTTGGGAGGCCCCGTGTCAATTATTCTTATAGCTGCAACGGATGGGTCTTACGCCGCGTCGTTCACCGCGTCGACAATCGAAGGAGGGAGATATTGCCTTGCCAGTTGGTCCACCCGTCCCGTATTCTTCTCCAAAGCCAAAAAGAAGTTGACAAAAGCAAGCAAATCTTTTGCGTCCTTCTGCATCAAAGCGCCGAACTGCCCCTGCGTGAACGGCTCAGAAAGCAGCGGCGCCGCAAGCCGGCTATCCTGCGCAGCATAATATGCGGCTTCAAGAGTCTCCGTGATCATGACATCGGCTTCCCCCGATGCGATAAGGCCGGGGATCTCTTCCTTGACGCCGTGAAGAATCCGGTTTGCGTGACCAAGATGCTCTTGCGCAAACATCTCGTTCGACCCGCCCGGGTTTTCCATGGCCGTGACCTCCGGTCGATCAATTGCTTCTAAACTTGTAAATCGATCGGCATCCTCTGCGCGGCACAGCACGGTTTTTCCGCTGTCAAGATATCCCTCGGACATCAGTGCCTGCTGCTTACGCGCATCGGTAATCGTGATGCCGCACAGCGCAACATCGAATTTGTCCGCCTTTAGGTCCCGCATCAACGACGACCATTCGGTCGGAACGAATACAAGGTCCACCTTCAACGCTTTGGCAAGATCTTTCGCAAGCTCCGCGTCAAGCCCCCAATACGCGCCCGTTTCGGCATCGAAATGCGACAGGGGCACGGAATCGCCGGTCGTACCGACGCGCAGTACCCCACGATTTTGAATCCTTGCAAGCGCGTTTCCGCCATTCGGATAGTCCTGCGCAAGGCGATCATAGGCGTCGAACGCCGATTGCAGCCGTCCGATAAAATCGCGCTCCGAATACAGTCCATTCTCATCGGCGGTCAGGCCGGAAAGCCGGATCGAATAGATTCCCGGCGGGTTAGCCGAATCAATGCGCCGTTCCCCGCGAATCTGATCGGGGGTCGGATAAACCAGATCGACGGAGTAATAACGCTTTCCGTTCGCATCATGCCAGCGGGAAAAGACAACCTTTCCGCCGACAGGCGTTTTCTCAATGGAATCGGACAGCTCATACCTCTCCGCGCCGAGCGCTCCGAGTACGCTCGCAAGATTGGTGTCATGTCCGCAGATGAAGGTGAAGACGCGCCCGTCCTGATTCAGCTCGTTTCGAATCTCAGACAGCATCCGATGCGCGCAATTCACGGAAAGCAGCGGGGTTGTATACAGAATATCGCCCCAAAGATTTTTGATCTGTCCAAGCTGCTGCCATTGGGCAAACGTCAATGCATGGCCGAAGGATGCGTCCGTCGGATTTTCCGCTTCATAGTATTGCAGAACCAACGCATCGCTGATCGAGATTGCAGTTTGCAGTGAATTCTTTGAGGTCGGATCACTGCCCTGCTGCAAGACCACGACAAGATCATTCGGATCCAGCGCGGTAAGCGATCCGTTTTTCCACGCTTCGGACGCCTTCATATCGACCACGTCCGAAAGCAGCGCAAAATTGTCGGCAAGTCCGGCAAGTTCCTCGGCATACTGCTCCCGCATCGCAGCGAGCGCCGCTGCGCGGTAGGCATCGCTCATATAGGTTAGCCCGTTCGAAAAGGTCGGATCGGATCGGTTCCATTGCATATGCGTTTCCACAGGAACGTTGGCAACGGGCAGAAGTCCCGTCGCGAAAAACCGTGCCGTCGCAATCGTGCGCTGCATGGAATTTGCATAGATGCGAATCTTTTCCGCTCCCGGCCGATAGTTTGCCGGAAACAGCCCCTGCGCTTCAAGCCATTTTCGGAAGTATTGACCCATCTGCAGTTCGGCTGTGCCGCCGCGAACCGTCAGCTCCCCGGGATTACAGGACCATTGCATCCACGCGTGCGGCGTTACCTTTCGAACAAAGGAGGTGCTCCCCATAAACGGCGCGCGCGCGTTGTGCCGGCTCAGTACGACAACCTGCTCCAGCGTATAACCCTCCCGGTACAGCGATTTGGCAGCGGGCGTGTTGAGCGGTTGCGGCTCAGGCGTCGGTTCCGGCGTCTCCATAGCCGTCGGCTCCGATGTTTCCAAAGGAACCGTCTCTGTTTGCCTTGCCGATTCGGAAGGCATTGGCGTTTCCGTCGGACCCTGCACGGTGATCGACACAACCGATTCGGTCGGCGCTATGGACGCAGTTTGCTCTTGACTGCCGCCGCAGGCGCACAGCAACAGACACAAAAAGCTGATTGCGATCGTTTTGACGATGGATTCCGGCTTCTGCTTCATATCCGGCCAATGCCGATCCTTTCTCATTTTATCGTTGCAGCAAAATCAACGTCCCGATACAGAAACGAACAAAGTTGCTCCCAACTTTGTTCGTACTTTCCGGTCTCCGATTCAATCAGTTGTCTTCGCGGAACGTGATACCGGTTTCATCTGCGCTTTCGATGATTGCGAGAGAATGCAGATTCACGCCCTGCTCACGCAGCCGCTTGCCGCCGGGCTGGAACCCCTTTTCGACAGCGACGCCGATGCCCGCGAGCTTCGCGCCGGATTGGTTCACGATTTCCACGAGTCCGCGCAGCGCTTCCCCGTTTGCAAGGAAATCGTCAATAATCAGCACCTTATCGTTCGCGCCGAGCCAATCCTTTGCAACAATCAGCGTAACGGTCTTTTTATAGGTATAGGAGAAGATTTCGCTCTTGTAGAGACCGCCTTCAATATTGTCGGACTTTGCTTTTTTGGCAAAGACCATCGGAACATCAAACACTTCGGCGCACGCTTCGCCGAGCGCAATCCCACTGGCTTCACACGTCAGAATTGCGGTAATATCCTCATCCGGGAACAGCCGCCGCATCTCCTCTGCGATGGCGCGCATCAGTTTCGGATCGACCCGATGATTCAAAAATCCGTCCACCTTGATGATGCCTCCGGGCAGTACACGACCTTCTTTGCGAATCCGCTCCTCTAACAGTTTCATATGTCCCCCCTGATCCTTTTCTTTATGGTTATCATAAAGTGAAATATCGCCAAAATCAACCCTTTTTCACCATTTTACGGATAACTTACCGAGTCAAATCATTCCAAGAACGAGCTTCTTCTTTTCCATGCGTCCTGTCCCCTTCCGGGCGGATAAAAAACTCCTGACGTTTGAGAAAGAAACGTCGAAAGATGCGATTTCAGTATATCGATTTTCAGCCTTTCCGTCAAGCCGACCGGCTTGAAAAAACATTGTGAATTTGAACCGAAAAACATTTTCATTCGGTTGACAATGCCGCAGCGGAATGATATATTGTAATTGGTTGAGATTGGCATTGACCCAATCCGAAGGTTCCAAAGGTACTATTTTTCAAGAAAGAGGTTTTAAGTATGAAGAAACTCGATCTGACACGGTACGGCATTACCGATACCACCGAAATCGTCTACAATCCTTCCTATGAACTGCTGTTCCATGATGAAATGGATCCCTCCCTCACCGGGTATGAGAAGGGACAGCTTTCCGAGCTTGACGCGGTCAACGTGATGACCGGTATCTACACCGGCCGCTCCCCGAAGGACAAATTCATCGTCGTCGACGAGAACTCTGAAAACACCATCTGGTGGACCACCGACGAGTACAAGAACGATAACCACCGCGCTTCGCAGGAAGCCTGGGCCGCGGTCAAAGCGATCGCTCAGAAGGAACTCTCCGGCAAGAAGCTGTACGTGGTAGACGCGTTCTGCGGCGCGAACAAGGACACGCGCATGGCGGTTCGCTTCATTATGGAAGTGGCATGGCAGGCGCATTTCGTCCGCAACATGTTCATCAAGCCGACCGAAGAAGAGCTTGAAACCTTTGAGCCGAACTTCGTCGTATACACCGCTTCCAAGGCGAAGGTTGAGAACTACAAGGAGCTCGGTCTGAACTCCGAAACGGCGGTCGTTTTCAACATCACGAGCCGTGAACAGGTAATTCTGAATACCTGGTACGGCGGTGAAATGAAGAAGGGCATGTTCTCGATGATGAACTACTATCTGCCGCTGCAAGGCATTGCCTCGATGCATTGCTCCGCGAATACGGACATGAACGGTGAGAACACCGCGATCTTCTTCGGCCTTTCCGGCACCGGCAAGACCACGCTGTCCACCGACCCGAAGCGTCTTCTGATCGGCGACGACGAGCACGGTTGGGATGACAACGGCGTCTTCAACTTTGAGGGCGGCTGCTACGCGAAGGTCATCAACCTCGATAAGGATTCCGAGCCGGATATCTACAACGCGATCCGCCGCGACGCGCTGCTTGAAAACGTCACAATCGACGAGAACGGCAAGATCGACTTTGCGGATAAGTCCGTAACCGAGAACACCCGTGTCTCCTACCCGATCGAGCATATTGAAAAGATCGTTAAAACCGTCCGTCCGACCTCTTCCGGTCCCGACGCAAAGAACGTGATCTTCCTGTCTGCCGATGCATTCGGCGTTCTGCCGCCCGTCTCGATCCTTACGCCCGAGCAGACGAAGTATTACTTCCTGTCCGGTTTCACCGCCAAGCTTGCAGGCACCGAGCGCGGTATCACTGAACCGACTCCGACGTTCTCGGCTTGCTTCGGTCAGGCATTCCTGGAGCTGCATCCGACCAAATATGCCGAAGAGCTCGTTAAGAAGATGGAAAAGAGCGGCGCAAAGGCGTACCTCGTAAACACCGGCTGGAACGGCACAGGCAAGCGTATTTCGATCAAGGATACCCGCGGCATCATCGACGCGATCCTCTCCGGCGATATCCTTGGCGCACCGACCAAAATGATCCCGCACTTCAATTTCGAAGTCCCGACCGCGCTGCCCGGCGTTGATCCGAAGATTCTCGATCCGCGCGATACCTACGCCGATCCTTCCGTATGGGAAGAGAAGGCAAAGGATCTGTCGTCCCGGTTCATCAAGAACTTCAAGAAGTATGAAGGCAACGAAGCCGGTAAGGCGCTCGTTCCCGCAGGTCCGCAGCTCTGATTCCAGCGGATTGCAAAAACAAATTCTCTTGTACTTCAAACCGGAGAGAGCGAAAGCTCCCTCCGGTTTTTTGTATCTTTCGTTCCAGCAAACGATTTTTAAAAAAACTTGCATCGATTTAACTTCATCTAAGGTTGACCGGTTAGAATGAAGTCACCAAAACAAAAGTGAGGTGAATCCCCATGAAACAAACAACGAAAAAATGGATTGCAATCTGCGCCGCAGCAATGCTGATGAGCGCAGCCTTTTTCTCCGCGACTTCGGCCGATTCCGGATCGCCTGTCTACAACACGGAAGAACTCTTTTCCAACCGCGACCTGAAGCAGGAGGCCGACCTCTCCGAGGCAACGACCTATACGCTGTCCGATGGGCAGGATATTCACATCACGGCAGAAGGCGTTTACGTACTCACCGGGTCCGCAACCGATGTGACGGTCTATGTGGAAGCCGGTGACGAAGATAAGGTGCAGCTTGTGCTCGACGGCGTCTCCGTGACCAATACGGATTTCCCGGTCCTCTACGGAAAGAGTGCCGACAAGCTGTTCGTTACGGTCTCAAAAGACAGCGCTCTTGCCGTCACGGGCACGTTCGCTTCTGACGGCGACACCAACACCGACGGCGTCATCTTTTCCAAATGCGACCTCGTTTTAAACGGAACTGCGACGCTGACCGTTTCCTCCTCCGACAATGGGATCGTCAGCAAAGATACGCTGAAAATCACCGGCGCAACCTATTCCGTCACGGCCGCCTCCAAGGCGATCGAAGCAAATGATTCCATCCGAATCGCGGACGGAACGCTGATTCTGACGGCCGGAACCGACGGTTTGCATGCCGAAAACAGCGATGACGATACGCTCGGCTACGTCTATATCGGCGGAGGCAATCTTATGATCACAGCAGGAGACGACGGAATTCACGGAACTTCCGTGGTGCAGATTGATGACGGAACGCTGAACATCAAGGGCACGGAAGGAATCGAAGCGACGTATATCCAGATCAACGGCAGCACCATCAACATTCAGGCAAGCGACGACGGCATCAATGCAGCGAGAAAATCGAGTGCCTATACGCCCACGGTGGAGATCAACGGCGGCGCTATCACGGTTGTGATGGGCGCGGGCGATACGGACGGGATCGATTCGAACGGGAACATCATAGTCAACGACGGTACCGTCAACGTAACCGGCACCAGCACGTTTGATTACGACGGAACCGCACAGTTCAACGGCGGCACCATTATCGTCAACGGACAGCAGGTGGATACCATTCCCAACCAGATGATGGGCGGCAGAGGCGGTCAAAGCGGCGGTTGGGGCACGCAAAACGGCGGCTGGGGCGGCCAAAGCGGCGGGCACCGGCGCTGAAATGAATCAATTGGGTCGACAGCGCACCATAAAACAGAGCCGGAACGGAATTCCGTTCCGGCTCTGCTTGCTAAGAAATTGTTTTCTGTCATTCGGTCATGTGCCGCCGCAAGCAGCAAGCACAATTGCTTCCTTTTCCCCCAATCTTTCCGTCCATCACATTGCCGGATCCTTCGATCCGTGATACTGGAGGCAGACCATCGTGAGGTCGTCGAACTGCTCCGCGTCGCCGACAAAGGCGTCGACATGCGCACGGACGTTCTTTAAGAGCTCCTCCGCCGACATGTCCTTCTGCTCATTCAATGCAGCAAGCATGCGCTCCGTACCAAAGAGCGTTTTGTTCGCATCCGTCGCCTCCGGAACGCCGTCGGTGTAGACGAACAGCTTTGCGCCGGGCGCAAGCAGAATCTCATATTCCTTGTAGCGCATCCCATCCATGCCGCCGATGATGAAGCCATGCTTGTCGCGGTACAGCGCAAAATCTCCGTCCGGTGTTTTCAAAACGGGGTATTCGTGCCCGGCGTTCGCACAGGTCAGCTTCCCGGTGGGAATATCGAGAATGCCGAGCCAAACGGTAACGAACATCTGTTCGCGGTTGTTTTGGCAGATCTGATGGTTGACCGCTTCGAGCACCTTGCCAGGGCTGCTGCCGGTCATGGCATAGTTCTGTACAAGGATCTTCGATCCCATCATGAACAATGCCGCCGGAATCCCCTTGCCGGACACGTCTGCAATCACGATTCCCAAGTGATCGTTATCGATCAGGAAGAAATCATAAAAATCGCCGCCGACTTCCTTTGCCGGATCCATGCTCGCATAGATATCGAACTCCTCCCGATCCGGGAACGCCGGGAAGATGTTCGGCAGCATATCCGCCTGAATGCGCGTCGCAAGCGCAAGCTCCGTGCTGATGCGCTCCTTCTCCGCCGTGATCGCGGTGATATCCTGAATATACTTACGTATCTTTTTCGAAAGATCGGCGAACGACTCGGCGAGCACCTCGATCTCGTCGTTGGTACGGTATTTGTCCTGCATCTCAAACGGCTGCCCAGTCTGCCCGCATTTGGTGATATCCTCGGTCATCTGCCGGATCGGCTTAACCATACGGTTGACTGCGATCATTGCCGCTCCGTTGCCGATCAGAAACGCCAGTACAAGCAGCAGCGCTCCGATCACGTTCGTTTTTGCGGATTCCTTTTGAAACGTTGCGGTCGCTTCCTCATTGATTTTGTCGTATGCAGAAAGCAGCAGTTGTTCCGGCTGCTCGGTTAAGTTCTT
>ONLX01000069.1 GCA_900318765.1 uncultured Eubacteriales bacterium | reverse complement strand
CCGATATCGGTCAGGGTGGCGCGGACGCGATCGTCCGGCATGGAGTAACGCTGCGTCAGATAACGAAGGCCCGCGCCGAGTTCCGAATCCGGGCCGCCGTACTGTGCCATCAGCAGCTTTGCCATCCGCGGATCCGGCCGCGTGATAGATACAGGGTATTCGAGTCGTTTTTCATAAATCCACATACGGTTCCCTCCTTATACCTGCCACGGCCATTTTTGATCGACCCAGCTCCCCGTTACAAACGGACTCGAGCCGAAGTTCATCAGCGGACCGTACTCGGTTTCATACGTCTCCATCAATTCGCGCAATGTCTCTGCGTAGCAGTTGAAATCTGCCGTCGCAATCGCGTCCTCGGGGTGCGTATCAAGATACAGCTGCAGCTCGACGCAGGCAAACCGCGTCTCTGCGATCTTGTTCAAAAGCGCCTGTTCACAATGATCCATATCAGTTCTCCCTCCGTCCGTTATACGGGAAAATCAGTTCCGGGAACAGCGATCCCCGACTCAACGCTTCCTCGGGTCGATAGCCCGCCCGATAGACCTGCGACGGAAAATAAATTGCGGCCAGACCGCACCCGCCGCCTTCCCCGCGATTTGCGCCGCATACGTCTCCCGCCGGAACGACATTTTCCACATCCATCGGGTCGATCGCGGACGGTCTGCCCGTGAAGCAGCACGCTTCGCCGTTTGCAAAATTCTGTTGCATAGGGTACCTCCTTTTTGAATGACCGCCCCGCACGGGGCTTCTGTACTATCGTATGGCATTTTCGAAAAACACGTGCATCTTTTTCAAGCAGATCGAATAGAATGCGTTATGAAAGAACAACAGCTCGGAGGGCGCCGAATGGAGCGGCAAATGACGTATTCGGAACTGAAAAAACTGGAGGTGATCAACGTCGTCGACGGCGCACGGCTCGGGTGCGTCTGCGATCTCGAGATCGAGATTCCGTCCGGTCGGATTCTTTCCCTCATCGTTCCCGGCGAAACGCGATTCTTCGGATGGTTCAAGCGCGGCGATCCCGTCGTCATCCCGTTCTGCCGTGTAAAAAAATTCGGAGAAGATGTGATTTTAGTGGAGTTGTGCTGAAAGTTGTGTTATACTATTGGGTAAGCAAACGAGCAGGAGGACAAGCCCATGAAATGTCGTTATTGCGGAAGCATTGACAGCCGCGTCATCGATTCCCGTCCGAGTGAAGACGGCCTTTCGATCCGCCGCCGCCGTGAGTGCAACAGCTGCGGTCGTCGTTTTACAACCTTTGAACGGATCGAGGAAACCCCGATCATGGTCGTGAAGCGAGACGGACGGCGGGAGCCGTTTGAACGGGAAAAGGTTGCCGTCGGCATTCGCAAAGCATGCGAAAAGCGGCCGATTCCCGCCGATACCCAAAATCGGATGCTCGATGAAATCTGCCGGGAAGTGTACAACACGAATGAATCCGAGATCTCGACGCGCGCCGTCGGCGAGCTGGTCATGAAGCAGCTGCGCAAAGTCGATGAAGTCGCCTATGTGCGCTTTGCTTCGGTCTATCGGGAATTCAAGGACACGCAGACATTCATGGAGGAACTCCAGCGTCTTCTGAACGAACAGCAATGACGAAACGACAATTTCTGCTTCTCTATCATTCCGTTTCCCGCGGATACGCGTTCCGGGAGCTCGAGGGCGGCGTCGGCGTTTACCGGCTCCCGCTCTTTGAAGCGATTCCCGAAATCGACCACGGGTTTTCTGCGCGCACCGGCGGCGTTTCCACCGGCGATTTCGCTTCGCTGAACCTGAGCTATACGCGCCCCGAGCAGCGGGAAAACGTCGATGAAAATTATCGCATCTTTGCCGCTGCCGCCAAAATTCCGTTTGACGGGATGGTGATGGATTCTTATGAACACGGGACGACGGTCCTGCGCGTCGATCGAAGCGATTGCGGGCGCGGGTACTTACGGGAATCGCTGCCCCCGTGCGACGGACTTGTGACAAACGATCCTGCCGTAACGTTGATCACCGGGCATGCGGACTGCATGGCATTCTTCTTCTATGACCCCAAAAAGAAGGCTATCGGGCTCTGCCACGCCGGTTGGCGCGGCGCGCAGGCTCGGATCGGGAAGGAAGCCGTCCGAATGATGACTGCTTCCTATGGGTGCGATCCGAAGGACATTCTTGCCGGCGTCGGACCGTCGATCTGCCCGCGCTGTTTTGAAGTCGGAGATGACGTGGCAAAATCCTTCGAGCGGGAATTCCCAAACTGTCCGCTGCGCGGCAAGAACGCAATCGGAAAGGCGACGGTCGATCTTTGGCAGGTCGCGGTGTGCCAGTTCCTCGAAAGCGGAATCCTGCCGGAACACATTGAGCTGATGGGCGTTTGCACCTACGAAGACGAGCGGCTCTATTCGCATCGTCGGGAGAAAGGCCGTACCGGCGGCATGGCCGCGTACTTGAGGCTGATGGAAGAATAACCTCGCTTCATCAAGGATCCCTAGATCGGGATCCTTATTTTTTTGCGGGGCAAACCCGCTGCAACACGTGAAAAACCCGTGAAATCTCGGCATGGGAATTGACAAACGGAGTGAAAAAGTGTAGAATTCCATGGAGTATGAAAAATCCGAAACAATCGGATCATCAAGGAGCAAGACAACATGAAAAAGAAAACTCTGAAAACCATCCTGATCGCTGTCGCCGTCGCAGCCGTTGTGATTGCGGTCGTCGTTTTCGCAATCCTGCTGCAGAAGGACGCTCACGGACTGAACGCCTTTGAACGCGGCAAGGTCGTCGCTTCCGTGGACAAGTATTCCGTCACGATGGGAGAATATGTCTCTGCGATCGACAGCTCGCTTTCGTACTACAGCTATTTCGGGCTGACGTATCCGGAAGATCAGCTGAAGCTGCTGCAGGAAAACACGATCGATGAACTGCTTTTGCAAAAGATCTATATCGCAAAGCTTTCCGAGCTCGGTCTCTCGCTGACGCCCGCTGAGCTTGCCGAGTGCAAGACGAGCGCCGAGCAGCAGCTCCAATCGCTGGAAGAGAGCATTGGCTCGCAGTATGCGAAGAGCAACAACTTCTCGAGTGCAAACGTCCAGTCGCAAATCAACGATTATTTCTCCCGCGCGCTCGGCATGACGAAATCGCAGTACAAAGCGAGAATCGAGGAGCAGGCCAAAGCGACCCTTGCGCTGGAGAAGATCAAAGCATACTACGCCGAGGAAACCTCCAATTACACCGAGGAAGAGCTGCTTGCGTACTACGACCAGTATGTGACGGACAATTACGGTACCGATTATACCGTGGGCGACTACAGCTCCTCGATGCAGATGTTCGAATCCGGGTACAGCTCGCTGCCGTATCTGTTCGTACCTGAGGGATTCCTCTATGTGGACGTCGTGCGGCTGACCGATCGCACCGAAGCGGAAATCAATGATCTCTATGCCACGCTGAGCGGCAACGTCACGTTTGAAGATCTCAAGGCAAGCGAATACAACACGACCACGATGTACCTTGCCGGTTATGACGGACCGTATGCGATCGGCGAAGGAGATGCGGATTACGTTGCTGCGTATGACAAGCTGTACGAAGCGGCTTCCGGGTTGGAAGTCGGCGAAACAACGCTCGTGCTCGAAGCGAACGACAACGCGGCCGAAGGCGAAGAGCCGACCTACACCGGCTATATCATTCTGCGCGCCGAAGGCGGGATCTGTGAAAACGGAGCAGCGAACGGAATCGTGGATATCGACCATTATGCAGGCGTACGCGATTCGATCCGGTCGAACTACGAGAACAGCCGGTTCACCGATATCACCGACGGTTGGCTCGCGGGCAAAACCGTGGATGACGTCATCTACACCTATACGGGATCGGCTGCGTAACACGGTATGAGCAAAACGGTTGTTCGCGTCATTTGCGTTGTGATGGCTGTGATGATGCTGCTCGGAATCATCGCGGCATTGTTCTCCGTCATCGGATATATGTAACTCGAAAAAAGCAAACGCCCGCGCATGTTGCGCGGGCGTTTTTCTATATGGAAAACCCGGGTCTGTTTTTCGTTTCTCTATTGAATTTTGGCGATAATTCCCTTATAATTTCGGTATGCAGATCATGATCAACAGCTTATTTACGGTACTCTTCGTGACCGCGTGCGTCGCGGCTTTTGTTGTGCTGCTGCCGATCATCGATCGTTCCGTCTGCAAAAAGCTCGGCCTGAACCTGCAGCACGGACTCAGCATCAACCCCAAGGCAACTGCGCTGCTGAAGCTGCGGCAGCTGGTGCTCTACGGCGTTTTTGCCCTGTATATGCTCGTCTTTGCGTTTCTGGTCTTCTTTTCCCGCTCGGCAACGGAATCGCATCTTGTTCACGTCGCGCCGTTCGCGGACCTAAGAAGCGCGTTTGAATCGGATACCGGATTTGTCGAAATCGTTCTGACGATCTTTCGGGAGGGGTTCGCCGCCGGGATCTCCCATGTGCGGCTGCTGAAGCCCGAAGATCTGATTCAGGTGTATCTGAACATCATGCTGTTTATTCCGATCGGGTATCTGCTTCCGTACGTCTTTCCGTGGGTACGCAGAAAGGTACGGATCCGCCCCGTCGTGTGCTGCTTTCTGATTTCGTTCTTAACGGAAAACATGCAGCTGATCTTCCGGCGTGGACTGTATGACATAGACGACCTGTTCACCAACACGATCGGCGGGCTGATCGGGCAGTTCCTGTTCATTTCGATCGCGTTCGTCGTCACGCATCCCGACTGGCGCAAGGAGCTGCGTGCCTATCACCGTTGGAAGCGCCATGCGCGCCATCGGACGCTGTATCCCTTTGCCCGGAAAATCGGACTTTCGCGTACAACGCTGCTTGCGACCGACAATACAGCGATCTGGGATTTCTACGTCAATAAGCTTGGATTCCGCGTCGTCAAGCAGATCGTTCCGCTCGATTCGGATGATACGGAATATCTTCTGGAAATGGGGTCTTCACAGGTGGAGATTCGCTGTTCGAACTGTGAGGAGGAGCTGCCGCAGCAATACTTAACGATTTCTGCGCGCAATCTGGACAAGATTCAGAAGCGGCTGCAGCAAAACGGAATTGAAACGAGCGCGTTTCAGACGGATCCTTACACCGGCCTCCGCTGCCTGTTCTTTTTCGGTCCGGACAACATCCGCATCACCGTTATTGAACAACCGTAACGCATTCAGGCGGGGGAATTGCAGCACAAAAGGATGATTGCATGAACAAGATTGCAAAAAACGCAACATGGATTATCGTATGCCGAATCGTCCAGGCGGTATTCGGCTTGATCATCAATATGTTGACGGCCAGATACCTCGGGCCGTCCAACTTCGGATTGATCACGTATGCGGCTTCTCTGGTTGCGTTCGTTCTTCCCATCCTCCAGCTCGGGTTCAACAACATTCTGGTACAGGAGCTTGTTCAGCATCCGGAGCGGGAGGGTCAGACGCTGGGGACTTCCCTGCTGTTGAGTCTGATCACATCGATCGGCTGTATGCTCGGCGTGGTTGCGTTTGCCTACCTTGCAAATCCCGATGAGCCGGTGACGATCATCGTCTGCCTTCTGTACTCGTTCATTCTGGTCTTCCAGTCATTGGATCTGATTCAGTATTGGTACCAGGCGAAGCTGTTGTCGAAATACACCTCGATCATCGGTCTGATCACGTACCTCGTCGTCTCCGCATACAAGATCTTCTTGCTGGTTACGGCAAAAAACGTGTATTGGTTTGCGCTGTCAAACGTGTTGGACACCGCTCTGATCTCGATTGCCAGCCTCATCCTGTATCGAGTGCACGGCGGGCAGAAGCTCTCCTTCTCCCTGAGCCTCGGAAAGGAACTGTTCGGACGCAGCAAGCACTATATTCTGTCCAGCCTGATGGTGACCGTTTTTGCACAGACGGATAAAATTATGATCAAGCTGATGATCGACGAGTCTGCAACGGGCTATTACGGCGCGGCATTCGCGTGCGCGGGACTTACAAGCTTCGTATTTGTAGCAATTATCGATTCCTTCCGTCCCTCGATCTTCGAGGGGCAAGCGCTCGGAGAGAACGTATTTGAACACCGGTTAACGATTCTGTACTCCGTCGTGATCTACCTCTCTTTGGCGCAGAGCGTTGTGATGACGGCTCTGGCCGGAGTGATCATCCGTATTCTGTACGGCGCCGCCTATGATCCGTCTGCCGGCGCGCTGCGGATTGTTGTCTGGTACACCACCTTCTCTTATCTGGGATCGGTGCGAAATATTTGGATCCTCGCCAACAACAAGCAGCGGTACCTATGGATCATCAATCTGATCGGGGCACTGGCAAACGTTCTGTTGAATGCAATCCTGATTCCTCTGATTGGGATTTACGGTGCGGCAACGGCTTCGTTGGTCACACAGTTCTTTACCAATGTGATCGTCGGGTATCTCATCCGGCCGATCACGCCGAACAATCGAATTATGCTGAACAGTTTACATCCGAAGTATTTGCTGGAGGCGTTCAAAAAAATACAGGTTCGGAACTGATTTTGAAAGGAGAACGGAAAAGATGTCGAAAACAGGTCCAATGAATGAGCAAAACCGAATCTCTCTTCCCGAGCAATTGAAGCTTCAGGTGGAAATATTGAAGCGGGTCCGGGATTTTTGCGATGAGCATGGTTTGCGGTATTATCTTTCGAACGGAACGCTCCTCGGCGCGATCCGGCACGATGGGTATATTCCGTGGGATGATGATATCGATATCGAGATGCCGCGTCCGGACTTCAATCGTCTGATCGAATTGTTCCACGATCAGGAGAATCTTGCCTTGGTCGCGCCCGGGGATCCCGCTTCCCGATATTATTATGTGAAAATTTATGATACGCGGACGGTGAAAGTCGAAGCGGGAATCGTGTATCACAACGACTATCTCGGCGTCGATATCGACGTCTTCCCGCTGGACGGATCCGCGCCACAGGCGGAAGAATATGAAGCAACCCGGGATCGCGTTTTCGATCTGTTCAACTGGTATGCAACGATTCGCTGCGGAATCACCGGTTCCCTGATCGATCGGCTCCGCGTCATTTACTTCATGCTTTGTCACAACGAGCGGGCGTGTTTGAAGGAAGCGAACGCCCTGTGCGAACAGGTTCCGTTCGATGAAAGCCTCTTTGCGACCCGGTATGACCAATATACAAAAGGGTATCGTATGAGCCGCGATTGCTATCGCACCGCGATTCAAAAAGACTTCGAGGGCGAGCTGTTTTCCATCCCCGTCGGATACGATTCCGTTCTTAGGGCGCAGTATGGCGATTACATGCAATTGCCCCCGGTCGAAAAACGCATTACGCATCACAATAATGCGGTGTTTTGGAAGTAAGCGAAATCGCTTACTTCCCTTTTTTGTTTCAGAAATTGTTATCCTCTCGGGTCGGTATTGATTTCAT
>ONLX01000089.1 GCA_900318765.1 uncultured Eubacteriales bacterium | reverse complement strand
CTTCCTTCCGGAACAGAATAGCACGTATTCTGTCCGATAAAAAGGACTTATTTGGAAGAAAACGTTGAATCGACGGAAAACGGTTTGCGTGAAAAAAGTACGTAAAGCGTATAAAAATACAAAACGAACGGTTGACAAACCCGAATGGATATGGTATAGTCCCACTATAAATTATATATGATTGACCAATGAGGAAGGGAGGACGCAGAGATGGCGATCTTGGCAAGAGAATTCTCTATGTCGATGTGCATGAACGTGATGCGGTTGAGTGATTGCCGGATCATGCGTTTGTGTGCGTAAAACGCCGCCCTCGTCATGAACAGGAATGCACGGAAGCCGCAAACACCGGCTTCCGTTTTTATATACCAAAGACCAATGGAAAAGGAGACATCCCATGAAAAAATTGATTTCTATCCTGCTCGTTCTCGTATTTGCGTCTGCGCTCGTCGTCGGCTGCACCGCGACAGAGAAAACCGGCTTTGTGATCGCTGTTCCGAACGACACGACCAACGAAGCGCGCGCACTGAAGCTGCTTGAGGCGAACGGCATCATCAAGCTCAAAGAGGGGTCCGATGAAACCGCTACGAAGCTCGATATCGTTGAGAATCCTTTTAACGTAACGATCGAAGAGATTGATGCGGCGCAGATTCCGAGCATGCTGAAGGACGTTGACTATGCGGTTATTAATTCTAATTTTGCCGCGGGCGCAGGCCTGAATCCCGGCAAGGACGCTCTGATCCGTGAAGGCGCGGAATCCCCGTATGCCAACATTCTTGCGGTCAAGGCCGGCAATGAAAACGAACCGAAGATCCTTGCGCTCAAAGCGGCCCTCGAGAGCCAGGCGGTTGCGGACTATTTTCTCGCGAACGGCAGTGAGCTCGGTGCAGTCGGCACCGTTGCCAACCCCACCGACGGATACGATCCTTCGATTGATTACGATGCGCTGAACGGCGTAACCGTGACCGTCGCCGCAACGCCTACCCCGCACGCGCTCGTTCTGAATGAAGTTGTCAAGGGCATCCTTGCAGCAAAGGGTATCACTTTGGACGTGGTTGAGTTTACTGATTACACACTGATTAACCCAGTTGTCCAGTCCGGCGAAATTGATGCGAATTACTTCCAGCACGCTCCGTATCTCAATGATTTCAACGCGAAAAACGAAGCAGATCTGGTTTCCATCGCGGCGATCCATGTTGAGCCGCTCGGCATGTATGCTGGCAAGCAGTCCTCGCTGGACGCACTGAAGAAGTAATATGATTCAGATCGAAGGTCTGAGTAAAACCTTCCGCACATCCGACGGCACCGTGGAGGCACTGAAAAATGTGTCTCTCACGGTGAACGACGGCGATATCTACGGGATTATCGGGATGTCGGGTGCGGGCAAAAGCACGCTTGTGCGCTGTATCAACCTGCTCGAACGTCCGACGGAAGGAACCGTCCGGATTGACGGGCAGGATCTTTGCGCGCTCTCGGAGCCGGAGCTTCGAACCGTGCGGCGCGAAATCTCCATGATCTTCCAGAGCTTCAATTTGCTCGCACAGCGAACCTGTCTCAAGAACATCTGTTTCCCGCTGGAGCTGATCGGCGTGAAAAAAGCCGCTGCCGAAGCGCGCGCAAGGGAGCTGTTGGAGCTGGTCGGTCTGCCCGATAAGGCGGACGCGTACCCCTCGCAGCTTTCCGGCGGTCAAAAGCAGCGCATCGCGATCGCCCGCGCACTGGCGACGGACCCGAAGGTGCTGCTGTGTGATGAAGCGACGAGCGCGCTTGATCCGAAAACGACACACGATATCCTGTCGTTGTTGCGAGAACTGCACGCAAAGCTCGGGATTACGATTCTTTTGATTACGCATCAGATGAGCGTCGTCGAGGAAATCTGTACGCGGGTCGCAATCTTAGACAACGGATCTGTTGTGGAAGAAGGACCGGTTGAATCCGTTTTCTCCGCTCCGAAATCGGCTGCCGCCAAGCGGCTTGTGTTCCCGGATGGGTACGAGGAGCTGCCCGAATCGGAAACGCCCGGACATCGCATTCGCGTGGTTTTCCGAGGCACAAGCAGCGCAACCGCTCCGTTGATCGCACGGATGGCGATCGAAGAGCATATTCTCGCGAATATTCTTGCCGCGTCCATCAAATCCATTTCCGGAAAAGAATACGGTTCGATGGTTTTGGAGGTTGCCGATGCGGATGAATGTGCCCGTGCGCTGGCCTATCTTGCAAAAGAGCCCGATCTTGTCGCGGAGGAGGTGAATCTCCATGCCTAACCTTGTGATGGAACCGATTTCGGAAACCTGGCGCATTGTTTCGGGCGAATTCCCGCTTGCAATCTGGGAAACGCTGTATGCAACCGTTCTGGCGACCGCTTTGGCAATCGTGCTCGGACTGCCGCTCGGCGTACTGCTCGTTGCGGGCGAGGAGGATGGCGTACTGCCGCTCCCCAAGTGGTTGCTGCAGGCGCTCGGATTTCTCATCAACATCCTGCGTTCCGTTCCGTTTATCATTTTGATGGTTCTTGTGATTCCGCTGACGCGATTGCTTGTCGGAAAAGCGTACGGCACCATGGCGTCGGTCGTTCCGCTCGTTATTGCGGCGTTCCCGTTCATTGCGCGGCTCGTGGAGAGCAGCCTGCGGGAAGTAGATCCCAACCTCATTGAGATGGCGCGTTCGATGGGCGCCACGCCGTTCCAGATCATTACGAAGGTCATGCTGCGGGAGAGCGTCCCCTCGCTGATCTCCAACTTCACGATCGCGATTACCACGATCCTCGGCTATACGGCGATGTCCGGCGCGGTCGGCGGCGGTGGGCTCGGCAAACTCGCGATCACCTACGGATACAACCGATATATGAACGGCGTCATGGCCGTTGCGGTAATCCTTCTCGTTGTGCTTGTACAGGTATTCCAGATGCTCGGTACAAAAGCTGCCGTCAAAAACGACAAGCGGCAACGATAAAAACTTGTTCCTTCAAAAGAGCTGCTGCAAAATGAATTTGCAGCAGCTCTTTTTTATCCGTTCGATTTGCGAAATTGCTTCAGATACCTTTTCTGCTCTTCCGAGAGGCGATTGCTCTCCACCGCCTTCTGAATCGATTTGTTGTGCGTCCAGCGATCCAATCTGCATTGTTTAATCCAGGGGACCGTCGCCTCGTACTGTTTTGCAAGCGCGGTCGCAAAAAACCATGCCCGCATCATGTTGACATAGTATTCGTCGGACTGTACCGCCGCAACCGTCTCCAAATATTTTTCGTCAAACAACTCGTCCAAAGTATGCTGCATCAGCATTCCGATCGCGAATCGAACCGTGTATGTCCGCTCGCTCGCAATCCAAATCGGAATCTCCTCGATCAACCGATCGCGATTGTTTCGAAACACCTTTGGAGACATCTGATCGCACGTTGCCCAATTATCGACGTACGGCAAAAACCGATTGACTGCAGCAAGACATGGATCCATGTCTTTGATTCGGCAAAGGAGAAATGCATGCAGTTGGTTTTCGTCAAAATACCGATGCGGAAGATCTTTTAGGAACACATCCCGCTCCGGATGCGCTTCAAGCGTTTTTGCGTACACTCTGAGCGCAGGCGTCCGCACGCCGATGATGGTCTCGGGCGGAATCGTCGGTATCAGCTTGCTTTGAAACGTGCCGTACGCGCAATCCTGCAAGCGAAACAGTTCCGCGCGGACTTCTTCGAGAATCATTTCCTGCTCTCCCCTCTATGAACGCAGAAAGGGCTCCCATAAGGAAGCCCCCTGAGGCTTTGCAATGCTCTTACTTTCTGATGACCTTGCTGCCGATCTGCATCGCTTCCATGACCTCGTAACGATCCATCTGCAAATGCTTCTTCATTGCGAGCGCTTCCTCGATCGGAATCTCAACGATGCCGCCTTCCTTTGTGCAGATAATACAATTTCCGCGGCCTTCTGCAAATGCCCGAACCGCATAGTAGCCCATGCGCGTTGCGGTCTCTCTGTCACGCGCGTTCGGCGCGCCGCCGCGCTGAATGTGACCGAGCACGGTCACGCGCGGATCGATGCCGACCTCTTCCTTGATGCGCTTGCCGATCTCGACTGCGGAACCGACGCCCTCCGCTACGACGATCATGAAGTGCGTGTTGCCCGCAAGGCGGGAATCCTGAATGCGCTCCACCACGTCGCGCTGGAAATCGAGCTCATGTTCGGGAACGAGCACCGCCGTCGCGCCGACCGCAATGCCGACATACAAAGCAAGGAAGCCCGCATTCCGACCCATCACCTCGACGACCGAACAACGCTCATGGGATTGCATCGTGTCGCGCAGCTTATCGATACAGTCGATCGCCGTGTTGCAGGCGGTATCAAAGCCGATCGTATAATTCGTGCAGCCAACGTCGTTGTCAATCGTTGCCGGGATGCCGACCGTCGGAATACCGAGCCGCGAAAGCTCCAACGCGCCGCGGAACGTTCCGTCGCCGCCGATCGCCACGATTCCGTCGAGTCCGAGCATCTTACAGGTCGCAACTGCACGCTTGCGTCCCTTTTCGGTCATAAAATCTTCGCTGCGCGCCGTATACAGGATCGTGCCGCCGCGGGACAGCGTATGGCCGACGTCCTGGCCGGAAAGTTTGACAAAGTCGCTGAGAATCAATCCTGCCCAACCTCTGCGGATACCGATACATTCGATGCCATACGCATCCGCCGTACGGACAACCGCGCGCACTGCAGCGTTCATACCCGGTGCATCGCCGCCGCTTGTCAGAACACCGATTCGTTTGATCTTCTTTTCCATAGAATGCCTTCCTCCTGTTTGCTTTGGAATATTACAGAACGTCCTTCGTTGCAACGATATCCACGCCTGTACCGGCAATATTTGCCGCAAGTACATCGCCGATATGCACAGGCGCCTTGGCCGTAACACCGGTCAGCGCGCGCATACAGCGAAAGATATCGCCTTTGGGAAGATCCGTTTTGGTCTTGCAGGGAACGGTCACGGCGCCGGTCTGGCTTCCCGTGACGCGAACGGTCGAAGTGACAATCCTCGTAGGCGCGGTGACTTCCTTCCGCGCATAGATGTCGCCTCGCTTGCAGGTATTACCGGTGACGCTTGTCACAACGCCGTTCTCGAGGGTTACGGTCATCGGGCAGCCCATCGGGCAGCCGATACAAATCAATTGAACGGTCTCCATCTTATGCCTCCTCAATGCGAATCAACAGCTCCGACAGCGCAGGGTGCGCGTCGAACTGGGCACGTGTGAGCTTGATCTCTTCCATCTCGCCCGGCGCCATAATCTGCCGCCGTTTCTTCTGCGCCCGTTCGCCGTCCATCCAGACCGAAACGATGCGATTCTTCATCACGCTGCCGACGCGGAAGCGAACCGTCACCGCGTCCTGCACGAACGACGGATCGATCGTGCTCGGTACGGTATACCGAACGCCGCCTTCAAAGCGCACGGGAATCTCATGCCGCTTCGCATCCCCCTGCCGGACATACGCCGCAGCGGCCCTGCCCGCCGCCGCCGCTTCCTCGGAAACGAAATCGACCAGATCGTGCACATGCAGAACATTTCCCGCGGCAAACACGCCGGGAATCGACGTTTCCAGCGACTCGTTCACCGTCGGCCCATTCGTAACCGGATTGATCGCAACGCCCATCTCGCGAGAGAGCTCATTCTCGGGAATCAAGCCGCATGAGAGCAGCAGTGTGTCACACGTGTAGTCCTCTTCGGTGCCGGGGATCGGCCGATTGTTCGCGTCAACCGCCGCGATCGTTACACCCTCAACACGTTTTTTGCCGCGGATATCGACGACGGTGTGACTGAGCTTCAGCGGAATCCCGTAATCATCGAGACATTGCACGATGTTCCGCTTCAATCCTCCCGAATACGGCATCAGCTCCGCGACAACCTTGACCTTTGCGCCTTCCAGCGTAAGCCGACGCGCCATAATCAGGCCGATATCGCCGCTGCCTAAAATCACAACCTCGCGCCCGGGCAAAAAGCCTTCGATGTTCACGAGCCGCTGAGCAGTTCCCGCGGAATAGATGCCCGCTGGGCGATAGCCCGGGATATTCAGCGCGCCGCGGCTTCGCTCCCGGCAGCCCATAGCGAATATGATCGCTTTGGCCTCGACTGTCTGAATACCGTCCGTGCGATTTATCAGCGTAACCATCTTGTCGCGCGAAACATGCAGTGCCATCGTATTCAGCAGATACGGAATCTCCCTTGCTTTCACGCCTTCGATGAAGCGCGCCGCATATTCCGGCCCCGTCAATTCTTCGGAAAAGGTATGCAGGCCGAACCCGTTGTGAATGCACTGATTCAGAATGCCGCCGAGTTCTTTGTCGCGCTCGACGATCAGAATATCCTTTAGCCCGGCGTCATATGCCGCGATCGCTGCGGCAAGCCCAGCCGGGCCTCCGCCGAGAATGATCAAATCATGCTTCATCGTTCGCCTCCGCATATGCGTCCTTCGTTGTTCCGACGATCAGTTCCGAGCCTTTTCCGTTCTTTGTGATGGATTCGAGTGGAACGTTTCGTTCCCGTGCCAGAATCTCCATCACGCGCGGTGAACAGAACCCTGCCTGGCACCGTCCCATTCCGGCACGTGTGCGGCGCTTGACTCCGTCCAGGCTTTTTGCGCCAAGCGGGCGTCGGATGGCATCGATGATCTCCCCCTCCGTCACGCTCTCGCAGCGGCAGATGATCTGTCCGTATGCCGGTTCTTTTTCGATCAGCGCGTTCCACTCCTCCTTAGACAGCGTTTTCGGATCCAGAATGCCACGCCGCGTTGCGCGGTACTCTTTCCGCGCGCCGTACCCGTAGCGCGAAGCGATCCGCTCCGAAAGATATTCTCCGATCGCAGGAGCGCTCGAAAGTCCCGGGGACTCGATGCCTGCGCAATCAAAGAAATCCGGTGCAGATTCTCCGATCAAAAACTCGCTTCCGTCCTCATGCGCACGCAAGCCGGCAAAGCTTGTGATCGTTTGCCGAAGCGGCAGATTCTTCACGGAAAGTAATGCCTTTTGCATCAGTGTGGCGATGCCCTCAGCCGTAGTATTGGTTCCCTCGCGATCCTCGACGTCAATCGCCGTCGGCCCAACAATCACATTGCCATGCACCGTCGGGCTGACCAAAACGCCCTTGCCCAATTTGCCGGGAAGTTGAAATACCGTATGGCGAACGAATCCCTGCGCCGCATGATCGAGCAGCACATAGTCGCCCCTGCGCGGCGTAATATGAATCTTTGTTTCGCAAACCGCATTATGAATCACATCCGCATATACGCCGGCTGCATTGACAAGCGCACGCGCATAAAACGTACCGTTATTTGTTTCAACGCGCCATCCGTCCTGTTCCCGCGCAATCGAGCGAACCTCCGTGTCGAAGAAAAACTCGGTTCCGTTCTCGGCAGCGTTCTCGGCAAAAGCAAGCGTCATTTCAAACGGGCAAAGAATTGCGCCCGTCGGCGCCCAAAGCGCCGCTACTGCGTCGTCGGAAACGTTCGGCTCGAGTTCCCGCAAGCGCGCGCGATCGATGATTTCAAGCCCCTTTACGCCGTTTTTCACGCCATTCTCATACAGCGCCTCAAGCCGATCCAAATCGTCCTCCGACAGGCAAACAACGAGGCTGCCGCAGCGATTGTACGAGAAGTCCAGCTCCTTTGCAACGGATTCCATCATCTCACTGCCGCGCACATTGAACTGCGCCATCTTTGTTCCGTGGCGCGCATCGAAACCGGCATGCGCAATCGCGCTGTTCGCCTTGGACGTGCCGCAGCAAACATCCTCCTCCCGATCGAGTACGCAGACGCGAACGTCATACCGGGCAAGCCACCGCGCAACGGCGCAGCCCGTTACGCCCGCTCCGATAATCAAAACATCATACATCCTGCTCTTCCTCTTTCTCCCAATGATACGCGCAACGGACCGCCTTGTTCCAACCGCGGATTCGCTGCTGACGCTCCTCGGCATTGATCGCCGGAGAAAACGCGCGGTCGATCGAGCGATTGCGGATGACGTCCACCTTGTCTTCCCAGTAGCCGACCGCAAGCCCCGCGAGATACGCCGCTCCGAGCGCCGTTGTTTCCACACACGTCGGCCGTTCCACCGGCGCATTGATAATGTCCGCCTGCGTCTGCATCAGATAGTTGTTTGCGCTTGCGCCGCCATCCACCTTCAGCGTGGAAAGCTGAATGCCCGAGTCCGCTTTCATCGCGGTCAGTACTTCGTTTGTCTGATACGCAATCGAATCCAATGTGGCGCGAATGATATGATACTTGTTGCAGCCGCGCGTGAGCCCTACAATCGTACCGCGTGCGTATGGATCCCAATGCGGCGCGCCGAGCCCGGTAAACGCCGGAACGACATAGCACCCATTCGTGTTCCGCACCTTCCGCGCCATATAATCGGAGTCTGCCGCAGACTCAATCATGCGCATCTCATCCCGCAGCCACTGAATTGCCGCTCCGGCGACAAAGATGGAGCCTTCCAGCGCATACGTGACTTTCCCATCGAGTCCCCATGCAATCGTTGTTACCAAACCGTTCTCGGAGAAAACAGGCTTATGACCCGTGTTCATCAGAAGGAAGCAGCCCGTTCCATAGGTATTTTTTGCCTCGCCCGGGGCAAAGCAGGTCTGCCCGAACAGCGCTGCCTGCTGATCGCCCGCCGCGCCGGAAAGCGGAATCGGTCCGCCGAGAAACTTCGGATCCGCATACCCGAAGATACCGGATGACGGTTTGACCTCGGGCAGCATGCAGCGGGGAATCTCCAAAAGCTTCAGAATTTCATCGTCCCACTCCAACGTGTTGATGTTGAACAGAAGCGTTCGCGACGCATTCGAATAATCCGTTGCATGAACGCGCCCGCCGGACAGTTTCCACATCAGCCAGGTTTCTACCGTGCCGAACAGCAGTTCGCCGTTCTCGGCACGCATGCGGGCGTTCGGAACGTTCTCTAAGATCCAACGCAATTTCGTTCCGGAAAAATAAGCATCCAGCACAAGGCCGGTCTTCTTGCGGAACCAATCGACCAACCCCTTTGCCTTTAACAGATCGCAATACTCGGCGGTTCTGCGACACTGCCACACGATTGCGGGACAGATCGGCTCCCCCGTGTGCTTATCCCAAACAATCGTTGTTTCGCGCTGATTCGTGATGCCGATGCCCGCTATATCGTCTGCCGTTGCGCCGATGCGCTGCATCGCTTCAACCGCAACGGAAAGCTGCGTTGCCCAAATCTCGTTCGCGTCATGCTCAACCCACCCGGGTTTGGGAAAATACTGCGGAAACTCGCGCTGTGCGACCGAATGCATTTTGCCGCGTTCATCAAACAGAATGCAGCGATTCGACGTCGTCCCCGCATCCAGCGCCATAATATACTTTGCCACCCGTTTCCTCCGTTTGTTTTTCGTTCTCAGGAATTCTGTATCTCGATCTGGCAGGATCGCATCGTTTCAAGCGCGGCCTCATGCTTTGCCGGCGTAACGCCCGCCGACGCAGACGCGTCAACACATACGTCGATCTCCGGGAACGCCGCTTTGATCAGCATTGCGTTCGATACAACACAGATATCCGTGCATAGGCCGAGCAGCGTCACAGTAAACGGTTCCCCATTGGCCAACACTTTTACAAGCGCAGGAAGCTCGACGGAGCCAAACGTCGGCTTCTCAACCCTTAGGTACGCTTTTCCAAGGAGCGCCTCCTCTACCTTTGGGTGCAGCTTCCACCCGTCCGTCCCCTTCACGCAATGCGGTACAGGCAAAAACCGGCCTTCGCGCGTCTCCAAATACTCTGCGCCGTGCGTATCAAGCGTAACAAGGATCGGCCCCTCGTGCGAGCGGATGCGTTCGCACGCTCTCTCAACGATTTCGACCGCTTCCGGCGTTCCAAGCGCGCCGTCGATGAAGTCATTCTGGAGATCAACTGCGACCAAAATATGCTTCATACCGTAAACCCCCGTATCAATTCAATTATATTTTACCATACAACGGCCGCATCCGCAATCGGGATTTTACAGGATTTTGAAAAATCCTTTTCGTGATCTTGATATAAGAATGCCTTATATTCCTATTTTAAATTTTTCATCACAGATTGCATTGCATCTCTTTTCTTTTTTGATCAACGGTAGTATAATGAAAAAAACAGGAACGCACACGTTTACGGAACGTTCTGAAAAGCCAATCAGGGGGTAACAGCATGAATTATGCAGAAGAATCGCTCCGGCTTCACGGAGAGTGGAAAGGCAAAATCGAAGTCATTGCAACGGTTCCCGTGGCAACCAAAGAGGATCTCAGCCTTGCGTACACGCCTGGCGTTGCCCAACCGTGTCTGGAGATTCAAAAGGATGTCACAAAATCCTATGAGCTCACCCGGCGACACAATCTCTGCGCCGTCATTACCGATGGTACCGCCGTCCTGGGGCTTGGCGATATCGGTCCGGAAGCCAGCATGCCGGTCATGGAAGGGAAATGTGTGCTGTTCAAATCGTTCGGCGACGTTGATGCGATCCCGCTCTGTGTGAAGACGAAGGATGTCGATGAATTCGTGCAGACCGTTTATAACATCTCCGGCAGCTTCGGTGGCATCAACCTGGAAGACATCTCCGCTCCCCGCTGCTTTGAAATTGAACGAAAGCTGAAAGAGAAATGCGATATCCCGATTTTCCATGACGATCAGCATGGCACCGCGGTCATTACGCTTGCCGGTCTTACGAACGCGCTGAAGGTCGTCGGCAAGCGGAAAGAGGATGTGAAGATCGTAACCTCCGGTGCGGGTGCCGCAGCAATCGCAATCGTGAAGCTGTTGCTTTCGGCCGGGTTCCGAAACATTGTGATGACCGATCGCACCGGCGCGATCTACGAAGGCCGCGAGAACCTGAACTGGATCAAAGCCGAGATGGCCACACAAACGAACCTGCAAAAGGAAACGGGCAAACTCTGCGACGTCATTCGCGGCGCGGATGTGTTCATCGGCGTTTCCGGTCCCGGCACGCTGACGACCGAGATGGTGAAAACCATGAACCACGATGCGATCATCTTTGCCTGCGCGAACCCGACGCCGGAGATCTTCCCTGAAGACGCGAAAGCAGGCGGAGCGGCGGTCATCGCCACCGGCCGCAGCGACTATCCGAATCAGATCAACAACGTCCTCGCCTTCCCCGGGATCTTCCGCGGCACATTCGACGTCCGTGCCAGCGATATCAACGAAGAAATGAAGATGGCGGCCGCGAATGCGCTTGCCTCGCTCGTGTCCGACGAGGAGCTTTGTGCCGATTACATCATTCCCGCAGCGTTCGATCCGCGCGTCGGCCCTGCCGTTGCAAAAGCGGTTGCCGAGGCCGCGATGAAAAGCGGCGTTGCACGCATCTAAATGATTCAATCGAGACCATCCGCCTTTTTGACGGATGGTTTTTTTCGTTTCGCTCTTGACCCACTCTGAAAAACTTCTTATACTAAAGGTGAAAACCATCATCGGAGGTATTTATGCACTGCACACGACACGTTTCCGAAGATCTCATCTGGGTCGGCGGCAATGACCGAAGGCTCGCCATGTTTGAAGGCGTTTACTCCGTTCCGGACGGCGTCTCCTACAACTCGTACCTGCTGCTCGACGATACGACCGTCTTGTTTGATACCGTCGATCGTGCCGTCGATCGTGTGTTTTTTGAGAACGTCGCCTATGCGCTGGGCGGCAGATCCCTCGACTACATCGTCGTTTCGCACATGGAGCCCGACCACAGCGCGACGCTGCGCGAACTGCTGCTCCGGTACCCGGACGCTGTGATCGTCTGCAATCAAAAGAGTTTTGACATGATGAAGCGGTTCGGGTATGTTGACTCCGGCTGCGATCCCTATCTGGTCAAGGAAGGCGATCTGCTTCGCACCGGGCATCATGAAATCACGTTCGTAATGGCACCGATGGTGCATTGGCCCGAGGTGATGATGAGCTATGATGTGACAACCGGCACGCTCTTTTCCGCGGATGCTTTTGGAACGTTCGGCGCACTCAACGGCAACCTGTTCGCCGATGAAGTGGATTTCATGCGGGATTATCTGAACGAAGCCCGGCGGTATTACACGAACATCGTCGGCAAATACGGTCCGCAGGTTCAGGCTGTTCTCAAAAAAGCCGCCAAGCTCGATCTGAACATGATTTGCCCGCTGCACGGATTCGTATGGCGCAGAAATCTCGGCGACTATATGGAAAAGTATCAGAAGTGGAGTCTCTACGAGCCGGAGGAGCAAGGCGTTCTGATCGCCTATGCTTCGGTCTACGGGAACACGGAAAACGCTGCGGAAATTCTTGCGACCAAACTCAGGGAACGCGGCGCGGTCGTAACCATGATCGACGTTTCCGTAAAGCCGGCTTCCGAAGTTGTTGCCGCGGCGTTCCGCTACAGTCACCTCGTTTTCGCTTCGACGACATACAATGCGGAAATCTTCGTGCGGATGGACGAGGCACTCCGGGATTTGATCGCGCACAACATTCAGAACCGTACGCTCGCGTTTCTTGAAAACGGTAGCTGGGCGCCGACGAGCGGCAAAAAAATGAAAGAGCTGTTCGCCGCATGCAAGAACATGACCGTGATCGATCCGCTGGTGACCGTCAAGAGCGCACTCTCTTCCGATCAGCTCTCTGCTCTCGACACGCTTGCCGACGCAATCGCTTCAACGCTGCCGATTGCAAAGCCTGCCCCCGCTTCCGTCGCTGCGCCCGTAGCGGGAGCGACCGATCCCACCGCGCTGTTTCAACTCAGCTATGGGCTGTTTGTTGTCACAACGCGCGAAGGAGAGAAGGACAACGGCTGCATCACAAACACCGCCATCCAGGTCGCATCGAATCCGAACCGCATTGCGATCTCCGTCAACAAGCAGAACTATACGCATGATCTGATCGCGCGCACCGGCATGTTCAACGTCTGTGTTCTGACCGAAAACGCCGGCTTCGATCTGTTCAAGCGATTCGGGTTCTCAAGCGGCCGCGATACCGATAAATTTGCAGGGTTCAACGCTGTGCGGCGCACCGCAAACGGGCTGCTTGCCGTTACCGAAAGCGTCAATACGATTTTCTCCGGACATGTTGTCGAGACTGTGGATTGCGGTTCGCATACACTGTTCGTTGCGGACATCACCGAGAGCGAGGTGCTTTCCAAGGTGCCGTCGGTTACGTACGCGTACTACTTTGCGCATATCAAGCCAAAGCCCCAGCCCAAGACGGAGGAAAAGACAAAATGGGTTTGCAAGGTCTGCGGCTACGAATATGAAGGCGATGAAATGCCCGACGATTACACCTGCCCGCTTTGCAAGCATGGAAAAGAGGATTTCGAAAAAGTCGAAGCGCAGCCCGTAAAGAAGACCGTCAAATGGGTCTGCAAGGTTTGCGGATACGAATACGAGGGCGAACAACTGCCTGACGATTATACCTGCCCGCTCTGCAAGCACGGTAAGGAAGACTTCGAACGCGTCGAAAACTGAAGGCCCCTGCCTCTCAAGCCACCCGTAACGGGTGGCTTTTTTGCGGAACCGGAAAGAATTGGAAACCTAAGGGACTCGACTTTGACAAATGCGACGGAACGTCGAACTTTGTGTTAACAGATGGTTAAGTCCCTTGCGCCGCGGCGAATTCCGGCGTAAACTGGGAGCATGAAGCAAAAAACATCGAAACAGAATGAAAAAAAGAACTCTTCGTCCTTTTGGGAAGTGCTTGATCGCATCGGACGAACGATCAAATATACGTCCATAGCAATCGCAAAATCCATTGCAAAAAAGGTTGCGCAGCTTTGGAAGCGGTTTCGCGCGCTCAACATGGAAAAACAGCGCGTGATTGCCGCAGTCGGCATACTGGGCATGGCCGGAGTCCTGTTTTCGCTCTCGCTGGTGGTCGGCATCTCCGCGTGCGCAAAGCACGGCACCGCTACGGCACTTGCCGAGGAGATTCCGGTCTCTGACGAAACCGATCGTTTGCGCGATGCTGCCGGCGCTTCCGTAGAGGAACGTTCCGAATCGATCCTTGCCGAAGCGGAATCCGATACAGCGGAATCCGTACAGCCGGAGTTTACAGCGGAAGCGGAAACCGACGCAAACCTTTCTGCGCTTCTGTCGGAACAGACGGATACCATAGAAGCACTCGACGAAGCCGTTGAGCCGGAATCGGCTGAGGTGGTTGTGACGGTACCCGAGGAAGAACCCGAACCGACGCCCGAACCGCTCGTTCTGAAAAAGCACGATGAAAGTCCCGAGGTTATGGATTTGCAGCTAAGGCTGATCAAGCTCGGCTATCTGGAAATCGACGAGCCGACCGAGTATTATGGCAGCGCAACCGAGTACGCCGTAAAGCTGTTTCAGCGACAGCACGATCTCGGAATGGACGGCGTTGCTGGGACGCAAACGCTTGAACTGCTGTACAGCAAGGATGCGCAAAAATACACGCTGAAGGAAGGTGCGGAAGGACGCGATGTTAAGATGCTGCAGGAGCAGCTCGTGGACCTTGGATACCTTTCAAGCAAGCAGGTGGACAGCGTTTACGGCGCGGTGACGACCGAAGCCGTTATGGCATTTCAAAAGCGGAACAAGCTGACAGCGGACGGGCTTGCCGGAGAAAAGACGCTCGAGAAGCTCTACAGCGACACTGCGAAGATTTCTGCGGAACTTGCGGCACAGCAAAAGGCCGAAGCGGAAGCTGCGGCAAAGAAAGAAAAGGAAGAAGCCGAGAAAGCGGCTGCGAAGGCCAAGGAAGAGGCGGCAAAAGCAAAGGAGCAATCCGCCAAAGCCAAGGAGGAAGCCGCCAAGAAGAAGGAAGCTGAGAAAAAAGCGCAGGAAGCAGCCGCCAAAGAGAGCCGGATCGACAAGTTCATTTCGGCGGCCAGCTCGAAAATAGGCTGCGAATATGTGCTCGGCGATCGCGGTCCGAATACGTTTGACTGCTCGGGATTTGTCTGGTACTGTTTGAAGCAGGCCGGCGTTTCGACAACGCGTCTGAATGCCGCGGGCTATTCCGAAAAGTCCGGTTGGAAGGAAATCAAATCATACAGCAGCGTGCAGCGTGGCGACATTCTCTTTTTCCGCAGTGACGAATCCTCACGCGTCAGCCATACCGGCATTTATGTCGGCGGCGGTATGATGATTGACGCTTCCTCCGGAAACGGTAAGGTCGTGAAACGTTCGGTTTCCGCCTATTGGAAGCGCAACTTCGTCAATGCACGGCGCCCTTGGTAACAGCGACGGATTGGGGGCTGTTCAAAAAGTCCTGCTTGTCATTCCGAAAATCGAAGCTTCGATGACGGACGCTCGGAATGACATGGACTTTTTGAACAGCCCCTTTTTGAATGTGAACTTTCGGAAAACAGGGTTGACTGTTTCGGAAAAGTGTGTATAATCAATTGTATCAAATTAAATTTCTACAAATTGAAAGGAGCCATACTGATGGGACTGTATGATTTTACCGTGAAAGACATCAACGGAAAGGATGTTTCGCTTTCCGAATACAAAGGCAAGGTGCTTTTGATCGTCAATACCGCGACCGGATGCGGATTCACCCCGCAGTACGAGGGACTTGAAGCGCTGTATCGCGAGCTGAAGGACAAGGATTTTGAGATTTTGGACTTCCCCTGCAATCAGTTCGGCAATCAAGCTCCGGGTACCGAAGAAGAGATTGTCAGCTTCTGCAAGCTCCGCTATGACGTTTCGTTCCCGCAGTTTAAGAAGATCGAAGTCAACGGCGCAAACGAGTCGCCGCTTTACACCTGGCTCAAGCAGCAGAAGGGCGGCGTGCTCGGCAGCGCGATCAAGTGGAATTTCACAAAGTTCCTCGTCGATCGGGACGGGAACGTTGTGGAGCGGTTCGGGCCGACCGTTACGCCCGAAAAGCTTGCTCAGAAAGTAAAGGAGATTCTCTGATATGCATTATACATATCGTCCGACGCGCGTCTGCTCCACGCAGATCGATATGGAAGTCAACAAAGGTGTCATTACGGACGTTCACTTCACCGGCGGATGCAATGGAAATCTAAAGGCAATCTCGACGCTTGTGGACGGCATGTCCTATGAAGAAATCGAACGGAAGCTGCTCGGCAACACTTGCGGGCCGCGGCCGACATCGTGTGCGGACCAGTTGGCGAAGGCCGTGCGTGCTGCGGCCGAGGCGGAACGGCAGGTGGGCTGATGGAGACGTTCGATCCGCTATGCCTGGAAGCGCAGCTGTGCTTCCCGCTTTACGCCGCCTCCCG
>ONLX01000088.1 GCA_900318765.1 uncultured Eubacteriales bacterium | reverse complement strand
GCGGGAATGGCGGAATTGGCAGACGCGCACGGTTCAGGTCCGTGTGAAAGCGATTTCATGCAGGTTCAAGTCCTGTTTCCCGCACCATCAAAAACCTCTCTTGCTTTCTTTGGCAAGAGAGTTTTTTGTAGAGAAAAAAGATAGCCGCCGGGATTTGGTCGGCGGCTATGCATCTATGGCGCGTTATTTCCATTCATAGAGAGTGGCTGAATCATTTTCGAACAACTTGGTACAATTTGTTGAGAACCAACTTTCGTCCAGATCGTAATTGTATCGTTCCGCATTGGAAATCAGCACATATTGGACGTGATACTTTGAAAACAATTCCTTATGCAGAGCCGGTTCTTCAAACATCTGTTTCACGTCCCGTTCACGCTCTCCGTTTTGAATTCCATGGTAATAGAGGAAAGTGGATGTTCCGGTGACAATGCTGCGCCCCGTGAGCGGGGTCACAAGATTCCAATGATAGGAGTTTGCAAGAAAGATCCCGTCCGCGTCGGTATTGTCTCGAATGAATTCCGTGACTTTTAGATCGGAGTTGCTGTAGACCTGATACTCGCTTTTCAGCTCCCGCAAAATTGTCATCGTTGAGGAGAGGGTCATAGAGAGCGTAAGCAGATAAACCGATAGATGCAGCGCAATGGCGGCCCAGGCGCGGGAATACTGCTTCGGGCGATTGGTACGCAACAGAATCAAAAGCTGCAGCAACAATGACAGAAGCAAAAGAATCATCCCGCCGATTGAAAGAACGGGGGAAAGATGCAGCGTCGTTTGTGAATACCCTTCCCAAAGCGCTACAAGGATCATACCGATCAGGATCGCAGGCAGGGTGGCAGCAACAAACAGTAACGCTTTACGAGCCGGTTTATCTGTTTCCGGAATTGCTCGGATCAGCCAGAAAACGATCAATCCGAGCAGCAGCAGGAGCGTACAGAGTGTATACCAGGCCGCATATCCGTCTTTCCGAAGCAGAACGACAAGAGAGATCGTAACAAGAACGGTTAGTACGGCAGCGCCGCAAAGCAGCGAAAAAACGCGTTCTTCCGTTTGAGAGCGCTTTTTGATCCAATTCAAAATGCGGTGGAACCCTTCGTCCAGGAATTTCGTTACCAACCCGCAGGTGAACGCAAACCAGATAAACAGCAGCTTGTTGTTGTCGTATCGATTGGGCTGGAAAACAAGTATTTCCGAGAGAATCCACAACACCAACGGTCCAAGGTACACCTTGCGATCACGTTTTGAAAGGGAGAAAAACGCGATCGGAAGTAGGAGAAACAGCCAGCCGAGATTCTTCCCATAAAACCAAAGGTAAGAGTCCGCTTCGTTTGCCCAATTCCAATGCAACTGCACCATTGAGCTCTCCGAAACTTGCCGGAACGTAAATCCAAACAGCTGCGGAACGGCAAGGAGAACGGCAATCCCGGCGTAAATCAGCCAGAAGAAGAACCGTTTCCGGTCAAAGCGGGAGATCAGATCGTGCAGACAATAGACTGCGCTGATGACGCCGAGCGCAAGAAAGGAATGCGTGTGAATCAACGGAAGCGCGCCGGCAAAGATACCGAGCGGTAGGATATTTTCCCATTTGTTTCGGAATGTGAATCCGTGTAAAAGGGTCAGGGAAGGGAACAGCAATGCCCAACCGAACAACGTTGCCCGCTGCGGGATCAGCATATCTACGATCGGATTGACCCAGCGTAAACCGAGTGTGGGCAGATTTGTCGGCGTATCGTAGAACCCATCCAAAAGCCAAGAGAAATTTGAGAAGTAATTGCCGGAAAGCAGCGTGTTCAAGGACGCTCCCTGCTTGGCCAGATCAAAGAAATAGAAGAATCCGAATCCGCTGCCAAAGAAGAAAAGCAGGGATGCGATATGTGCGCGGCGGTTCGTTTTCAGCCATTCACGGAAGAAGAACCAAACACCCATCAAAACGAGCAGATACGCATAAAGCGCGGAAATAAGATACGCCTGCCGTAGGGTTGCTCCCATAAGGTACAGAGAAGAAGCAGACGTCTCGCAAAGAAAAGGATAGTTCACCGTATGTCCGGGAAAAATGCTGTATTGCGGCGGAAAAACGCCCTGTTCGGCAATGCTGGAGATAAAGCCGAGATGCATGGCAAGATCACCGTAGGTCACCTGACCAACCGATACGCCACGCTCAGTCGGCATCAGAATGTGCGTGTGCAGAAGATAAGCACCGAGCACAAAGAGAGGAACGACCGTCCAAAGAAACCCGAGATCTTTTGTGCAAAATCCTTTTGTAAGGGATTTCCAACCGTTCGAACGAACGGCAAAGAATACGCAGACGCCTCCGAGCAGAATCGCCGTGCCGAGCGCAAGTATCTGCGCAAGGAAGATAAAACCGATAAAGAACGCAAACAGGGAAGGAAGCCAAGTCAATAAAAGCAAACCGAGCGCAAGGCCAAGCCACACGCGTTTAACAAGCCGTTCCTTTTGGAACAGCCATGTAGCAATCAGAAGTCCCGAAAGAGCAAATAAAGCTGTATCGATCAAAGCAAATGCCATAAGTGCCTCCTTTTTTGTATGATACGATTTCAAGGGGGTTTTGTCAAGCAAATCGCCGTAGGATTTGCGGTCGAACCGTGCAAGAAGAACTTGCGATCCTGTAAGGAAGCGTGCTATAATACTAATATTTATAATTATGTCTTTTCGGAGGAGCAGGATGAAACCGTTTGTTCATCTCCATGTGCATACCCAATACAGCTTACTCGACGGTGCGGCGAGAATTCCGGACCTGGTAAAGCGCGCAAAAGCTTTGGGGCAAGATGCGCTTGCCATCACAGATCACGGCGTGCTTTACGGGGTGATTGATTTTTATCGCGCTTGCAAGAAGGAAGGCATCAAGCCGATCCTGGGAATTGAGGCATATATCACAAAAGGAAAATATGACGCGACCAACGTTCGCGAACGGGATTATGCGCATCTGATTTTGCTCGCCAAAAATCAAACCGGGTATCAGAACCTGATGCTGCTTTCGAGTGAATCCTTCACGCACGGCTTCTATTACAAGCCGAGAATCGATTATGATCTTTTGGAACAGCATTCCGAAGGCCTCATCTGTCTATCCGCTTGCCTTGCCGGAGACATACCGCAGTATTTACTTCACGGCCGCGACGAGGAAGCAAAAGCGCTTGCCGCTCGATTAAAACGGATTTTCGGAAACGATTTCTATATTGAGCTGCAGAACCATGGAATCCGCGAGCAGCTGGAAATTCTTCCGAAGCTGAAAGCGCTTGCGAACGAGCTCGAGATTGAAACGGTTATTACGAACGATATTCATTATGTTCAGAAAGAGGATGCCGAAGCGCAGGATGCACTGCTTTGCATTCAGACCCAACGCTATGTCGATGAGACCGATCGAATGCGGATGGGGGCGGAGGAGTTCTATGTGAAATCCTACGATGAGCTTGCGGCTCTGTTTCCGAACGATATCGATGCCCTCGATCGCACATTGGAAATTGCCGATAAATGTAATGTAGAAATCGAATTCGGTGTTCGACGGTTGCCGGCTTACGTTGCGCCGGACGGATCGAAGGACAATTATGCTTTCTTGCGAAAGCTCTGTGTGGACGGTATGGCGCGGAAGATGCCGAATGCGGATGCAACTGCATGGGACCGTCTCGAATACGAACTCGGCGTCGTTTCCAGAATGGGATTTGTCGATTACTATCTGATTGTCTGGGACTTTATTCATTACGCCAAATCAAACGGGATTATGGTCGGCCCGGGGAGGGGCAGCGGCGCGGCGAGCCTGATGGCGTACTGCATCGATATCACGGACGTCGACCCGTTGAAATACAATCTGCTGTTTGAACGGTTTCTGAATCCGGAGCGCGTTTCCATGCCGGACTTTGATGTCGACTTTTGTTATGAACGACGGCAGGAAGTGATCGATTATGTCGGCAGAAAGTACGGAGAGGGGCACGTCGCTCAGATCATCACATTTGGGACGCTTGCAGCAAAGGCCGTTGTGCGCGACGTAGCGCGTGTATTGCGCGTTCCGTATGCCGATGCTGACCGTTTGGCCAAATTGATACCAAATGTCCTGAAAATGACGTTGAGCGAAGCGCTGAATCTCTCCGTTGAATTGAAGGCCCTTTACGATTCCGATCCCACCATGCGAAAGGTGCTTGACCTTTCGATCAAACTGGAGGGTTTGCCGCGACACAGCTCCACGCATGCGGCAGGGGTTGTTATCTCCGGCGTTCCGCTCAATACGGTCGTTCCGCTGCAAAGCAATGACGGCGTTTTGACGACTCAGTTCCCAATGACGACGCTTGAAGAGCTGGGCCTTTTAAAAATGGACTTTCTCGGGCTTAGGACGCTGACCGTCATTCGGGACACCTTGGATTTTATTCAAAAACAGGGGAAACCGGTTCCGGACTTTTCCAAGAACGATTTTGATGATCCCGCTGTATGGGAAATGATCGCAAGCGGGGATACTGATGGCGTGTTCCAACTCGAATCTCCGGGCATGCGGCAGTTTCTGCAGCAGCTCAAGCCGGACTGCTTCGAAGATCTGATCGCAGGCATCTCGCTGTATCGGCCGGGTCCGATGGATCAGATTCCGCGCTATGTGCGCGGTAAGCACGAGGCAAATTCCGTCACCTATCTGCATCCGATGCTGGAACCGATTCTGAAAACCACCTATGGATGTATGGTGTATCAGGAACAGGTTATGGAGATTGTCCGTTCTCTGGCAGGGTATTCCTATGGCCGAAGCGACCTTGTTCGCCGGGCCATGTCGAAGAAGAAACATGATGTCATGGCGCAGGAACGGCAGTATTTTGTATACGGAACGGAAGGAGTCGACGGCGCGGTCAAACGCGGGGTTCCAGAAGATGTCGCAAACCGCATCTTTGACGAAATGATGGACTTCGCTTCCTACGCATTCAACAAGGCGCACGCAGCCTGCTATGCGGTCATTGCGTACCGCACTGCGTATTTGAAAAAATATTACCCGGTAGAATTGTTGACAGCGACCATCAACGGTTATCGGAACAATGTCGATCAGATTTCCAAGTACGTGTATGCCGCACGTCATCTGGGCATTCGAATTCTCCCGCCGGACGTCAATCGATCCAATGCGGTTTTCAGCGTGGAGAACGGCGCGATCCGGTTCGGGCTCGGCTGCGTGCGAAGCGTTTCCGAGAATGTTATGACGCAGATGGTCTCCGATCGCAGCGTACGCGGACCGTTCCTGGATTTCAACGATTTTGTTGAACGGACGACCGGCCTCAATAAACGAATGCTCGAAGCATTGATTTATGCCGGCTGTTTTGACAGCATGCAGTATACCAGAAAGAGTCTTCTTTCGGTTTATGAAAAGGTTCTTGAAGCCTGTGTGAAGTCGCGCAAGAGCCACGATTCCGGGCAGCTCTCCCTGTTCGATTTTGAGGATTCCTCCGAAGCGCTGCAGGGGGCGTCGATTACGATTCCTGCGTTTGTCGAAATGGCTCCGAACGTATTGCTGCAGCGGGAGCGGGAAGCGACCGGACTTTATCTTTCCGGACATCCGCTGGATCGATATGGAGAGACATTAAAGAAATTGCCGTTCACCGTGGAAGAACTATCCGAAGCGGACGGGCACAGCGGCATAATGGATGAAACAAGCGTTACGGTCGGAGGAATGCTGAACCAGTGCAAACAACGGCCGACAAAGGGCGGGCAAACGCTGCTTGGGATCGGTGTTCTCGAGGGGATCACCGGAAGTGTGGAATTGATGCTGTTCCCGAAGACCTTGTTGCAGTGCAGCGGGCAGTTTTTTGATGAAAACGTCGTATTGGTCCGCGGAAAGCTTTCGATCCGTGAGGATCGCGCCAACTCGATTTTGGTGGACGCAATTGAAAGCATAGAGACGCTGGGCAAAACGTTGTATCTTCGTGTGCCTGCGCTGGATTCCCAAACGCAGACCGAGATTCGCGCTTTAACGGTGCACTACCCCGGAAATACGCCGATCGTGCTTGTGGACGCAAAGCGTGTTGCCAAAGGTGCGCCGAAATCATGGAATGTGGATCCGAACAGCTATCTGTTGGACAAGCTTCGTCAAAAGTTCGGCGAAGAAAATGTGGTGTTAAAATGAAAAACGAAAATCCATTTCGGAAAAACCAGGAAGTGACGCTGCTGATCGATGGCATGACCAATGAGGGACAGGGCGTCGGACATCTCAACGGCGTTGCGTTCTTCGTGCCGGAAACGGTTGTTGGCGAAACGGTCACTGCGCATATCATTAAGGTTGAGAAACGGTATTGCGTTGCAAAACGGATGGGAGTTGTTACACCGGCTGCATGCCGAATAGAACCTTGCTGTGAAGCGTTTTCCGTTTGCGGCGGCTGTACGCTTCAGCATATGACGTATGAGGAACAGTTGAACCAAAAGCGTGCTTTTGTCGTCGACGCTTTGGAGCGGCTTGGCGGTTTTCGCGGCGTATCAGTAAATCCTGTTCTCGGTATGGACGATCCATGGCGGTATCGGAACAAGGGCTCGTTCCCGTTCGGAGAAGTGGAAGGAACGGTTGCCTTCGGTTTCTATGCACCGCGCAGTCATCGGTTGATTCCGTTGTCGGATTGCCCGATTCAATCAGAGCCCGTCACCGCTGCAGCAAGGCAGATTGCCGCATGGGCAAACCGTTTTCATGTTCCGGTGTACGATGAGGAGACGGAGAAAGGAACGCTTCGCGCCTGCATGATCCGGGAGACTTCGGGCCATCGGGTGATGGCAGTGGTCGTAACCAAAGGGCCGCTTCCGCATGAACAGGAACTGATTCGTGCAATGCGTTCGGTGGACTCTTTGTATCATAATCGGAACGACCGAAAGACGAATGTTCTGCTCGGCGATCGGTTTCGCCTTTTGAACGGGGAACCGACATTGACGGAAATGCAAAATGGGCTTGCGTTTGAGGTCAGCCCGCAAAGCTTTCTGCAGGTGAATCCTTCGCAGACCGCGGTGTTGTATCGAAAAGCAATTGAGCTGCTTGATCCGAAACCGGATGAGACCATTTTTGACCTGTATTGCGGTATCGGTACGATTTCTCTGCAGATTGCACGCGGGGCTAAATCCGTGATCGGAATTGAGTGTGTGCCGAAAGCGATTGAAGACGCCAAAGCGAACGCGGATCGAAACGGTCTCAAGAATACCGACTTTCTATGTGATCTATCGGAGCGTGCGTTGCCGGTTCTTTTGAAGCAAGGCATCCAACCGGACGCAATTGTTCTGGATCCGCCGCGTAAGGGCTGTGAACCGCAGGTGCTCGAAGCGATTGCCGAAAGCGGCGTTAACCGCCTTGTTTATGTTTCCTGCAACCCTGCAACGCTTGCACGGGACCTGAAGCTGCTGCACGAACACGGGTACCTCATTTGG
>ONLX01000085.1 GCA_900318765.1 uncultured Eubacteriales bacterium | reverse complement strand
CTTTTCATATTTCTATTATTCGTGGACTTCCTCTTCCATCGTGTTCTCAACGCCGGTCTCCTCAACCTGCGAGATCGCGCCGCGGGCAAAGACGAGCTTAACCTTATCCGGACCGACGGTCAGGACCACAACATCGTCCTTCACCGAGGAGATGGTGCCGTAAATGCCGCCGATCGTGCGCACACGGTCGCCGGGCTTCAGGGCGTTCAGCATCTCTTTGACCTTCTTATCACGCTTGCGCTGCGGGATAATCATGACAACGATCAGAACAACGATCAGAAGCAGGGGGATCAGCATGCTGCCGAGGCTGCCGAGACCCGCAAACAGTCCGCCGCTGCTCTCCGTCGCGGAGCTTGCGGCTGCCGTTGCCTGCTGACCCGTGCAGCTGCTCATATCCAAACCTGCTGCCAGAAGTGCGTTCGTTACATACATCAACATATTCGTAAATCCTCTCATTTCTATGATTGATCTTATATAGTTTACGATACTTTGTCCGTTTCGTCAAGCATCGATCGCAAACAGAATGTGAATTTTGCATTCCAATCTCCGCTCATTCGACAAAGCAAACCGTGCCATTCGCCTGACAAGGTCTTTACACCGTTCTATAATCTATATGAACACGTTCATATGCACACTCTAACATTGTGAGGAAGAACGCAAATGCCAAAGATCATCGAAAACCTACGGGGAGGCTCCTAAAGGAGGCGCGGGCGCAATCGCGCCAAGCCGGATACGATTCGCTGACGATGCGCGGCGTCGCGCAAGCGTGCGGGGTCGACGTCGGAACGCTGTACAATTATTACCCATCCAAAGATGTGCTCGTGGCATCGTTTGTTGCCGAAGATTGGCACTCTGTAATGGCAAATGTCTTTTCCGAATCGGCTGGGCGCAGTGCGGCGCAGGTCCTGCAAGCGGAATATGACGGCATCCGGCGGTTTTTGGCCATGCAGGAACGGCTGTTTTCGGATCCCGGCGCGATTCGTACGTATGCTGCGCTTCCGCCCGGGCGGCACGAACAGCTTCGTGCGCAGTTGGCGGTTCCGGTAGAGCGCGCGCTGGTTGAAGGCGGACACCCGAACGCGTCTTTTTTATCGCTGTTTCTTGCGGAAGCACTGCTTGCGTGGGCTCCGGCAGGCGTGCCGTGGGAAACGTTGTTCGAATCCATTCGGCCCCTGCTCGGGCGCTGTTGATGTATTGAAAGACATATTTGAATAGGAAGATAAGAAAAGGAGAAATCAAGTTATGAGCAGTTTTGAGAACTTACGGATTGTGGACAATTTCTATCAGACATCGCTGTTTTTTCCGATGCCGACCGTTTTGATCAGCACGCTGACCGAAACCGGTATGACGACGCTCGGTCCGTACTCGTTGGTACAACCGTATTACGTCGCCGGAAAAGAATACTACGCGATGTTGCTGCAATGCCGCAACTCGTCGAACACGGCGCAGAATATCCTCCGCACCGGCAAATGCGCCATCAACTTTGTCGATGACAAGCCGGAGACGTTTAAGGAAGCCGTCAAGCTGTCCTGGCCCGGCGACAAACCGGAAGAAAAGATGCCAAAGGTCAACTTCCGGCTTGAAAAGTCCATGATCGAAGAGGAGAATCCCGAAGACGTACGCCCGATGGTGCTGACGGATGCGATTGAGGTCATCGAATGCACCTGGATGCGTGAGCTTGACGGCGCGGCAAAGGACGCTCCGGGCTGCACAACCGGCTATGAACCGCCGTATCACGATTTCAACGGCATCACCTCGAAATTCGGTGCGCACTTCATTCTGCGCGTTGACCGGATTCTGATGAAAAAGCGCTATTCGGACGCAATCATCAACGGCGTCAAGGCGTCGGATTTTCCGAAGCTGCCTGTCGATTACGGATATCGTGACAGCAAGAATTTCTGGTACCACCGTGCCGCGTGGCGGATGCGCGCGGAGCTTCTGGCGGTTCGCAAGCAGACGATCGAATCCGTACGCTACGTCGCCGACCGTGCCGATGACAAGGTGAAGTTCACCGACGACGCACTCGAAACCATTCTGAACGTGCCGCGCGTCTTCCTGCCGCTCGTTCTGAAAGGCTGTGTCGACTGGGCAAAGGAAAACAATGTGACGCTGATCACAGCCGAGCACATGAAGATCATCAACGATAAGCGTGCCAAAGAAAAGAACGCTAAGAAATAAAGGAGGAACGGTTTTATGAAAGTTGTATTGGCGGGCGCCTTCGGAAATCTGGGTGCGGAAATTTTGAAACGTCTCTGCCGTGACGGGCATACGGTCATTGCGGCAGACTTGAAAGAGCGTCCGGTCCCGGGGACGGAAGGCAAATATACGTTCGTTTCGATTGACGCAACCGAAACGATCACGCTCAAAGGTCTTTGCGATGGCGCGGATGCCGTCATTACCACAATGGGGCTGACCGGAGCTTCGACCAAATTCACCGCGTACGATATCGATTATCAGGGGAACCTGAACCTGTATACGGAGGCCAAGCGCGCCGGCGTAAAGAAGTTCCATTACATCTCCGTCATTTCGTGTGACGAACCGGGCGCAGAAAAAGTGCCGATGCTCCATGCCAAATACCTGTTTGAGCAGGATCTGAAAAAAGGACCGATCGATTGGGTCATTTATCGGCCGACCGGCTACTTCTACGACATTGCCAAGGTGTTCAAGCCGTATGTGGACGGCGGCGAGATGCAGCTTCTGAAAGGGTACGGAAACGTCAAGGCGAACGTTGTGGACTGTCCGGACTTTGCCGACTTCATCGTGAAGCATCTGGAGGATTCGAACAAGGTCTACAACGTCGGTGGAAAAGAAACGTATTCCTACGAAGAGATGGCAAAGATGTGCTTTGACGCGGCAGGAAAGCCTTGCAAGATCAAATGGGCGCCGATCTGGCTGTTCGGCATCCTCGCAAACCTGCCCAAGATCAAGAAAGCTGGCAAGCACGACATCATTTTGTTCTCGAAATGGACTTTGAGTCACGATCTCGTCGGCGATACGAAGGTCGGTGAAGCAAGCTTTGCCGAATACCTGAAAACATATTTTAAGGAGGCATAAGCATGGGTTGGGCGTATCTCGGAATCATCTGCGCGGTCTGTGCCGTTTGCTGCGCAATCGGCTTCAAAAAGTTCGTCTGGTTTCTTTCGATCGGCTACGGCTTCGCCATCGCGGGTGGCGCAATCACGATTCTCGTGCTTGCGATTGCAAACGGTTGGACAGGATCGATGCTTTGGCTCGCGATCCTGCAGGCGCTGCTCTTCCTTGCGTACGGCGCGCGGCTCTCGGGCTTTCTGCTCTATCGGGAGCTGACGAATAAGACCTATCGCAAGACGCTGAACGAAGACGCGGGCGGCACTAAGAAAATGCCGATCTTCGTATTGATCGCCATCTGGCTCGTCGTTGCCGTGCTGTACACCGCTCAGCTTTCTCCGATGTTTTATCGGTATTTCAACGGAGTGACGGATTTCATCGTTCCTTTGATCGGTATCGGAATTTCTGTCTGCGGGCTGCTGCTTGAATCGATTGCGGATAAGCAAAAATCGGCGCAGAAAAAAACGAACCCGAATATGGTTGCAACGCAGGGCCTTTATCGAATCGTCCGTTGTCCGAACTACTTCGGCGAGATTCTATTTTGGATCGGTGTATTCGTTTCCGGCGTTACCGCTTTCAAAACCTGGGGGCAATGGGTTATGGCTGCGGTCGCTCTGATTGCGATCATCTATATCATGTTCAACGGCGCCCAGCGGCTTGAGAAGCGTCAGAATGAGCGTTACGGAAACAATAAGGCCTATCAGGAATATGTCAACAAGACGCCGATCATTCTGCCGCTCTTGCCGATCTATCATCTGAACCAGCCGAAAAAGTGAGGGCCCATGAAAGAATTCTCTGTGAGTATGGCGTTGGTGGACTTTCTTCCGGTCCTTTTGTTTGCAGTGGCCGTCGTGCTTTTGCAGCGCGATCTATACAACAAAATGTCTAAGGGGGCATTTGCGCTGTTTGCCGCCGGCACCATCGATATCGTGATTGCCGGTACCTTGAAGGCGCTATATAAACTCCTGTATGCGCTGAGCGTTTGTGACTTTGCCTCCCTTTCCAATCTGTTCTTCCCCTTGCAGTCGATCGGTGCTCTGCCTGCCGGAATCGGCATTATCGCAATGCTGACGCATCGGCAAACCGAAGCGCGCGCTGCGATCGCGGCGCCTGCGGCGTTCTCCGGCACGTTTCTCTTTGTCGGGCTCATGATCGCCGGATTTGGGTGTCTGACACTCGGCCTGATCCCGCTTGCAAAGAAGCTCAAGAAGCCCGCGGCGATCGTGCTGCTGATCGTTGCGTTCGTTTTGCTGCTCGGAATGGGGTATCTTTCCTCGAAGAGCTTCGAACGGGCAGCCTTGAACTGGCTTGCGGAGGGTGTAAACATCTTGGCGCAGGCAAGCTTCCTGCTTGCCGCCCTGATCCTGCACCGGGCGGGGCTGAAAGCCTTGAGTAGGAATGATCGATTTTTAAGGGAATCCATTCTATCAAAACTGCCCTGCGATGATAAATCGCAGGGCAGTTTGCTGCTTTGTTTATTCGATTTCCAACGTCCGCTTATCGGGTTCGGTCTTCTGCTTTTTCGGAAGCGTCAACTTTAGAACACCGTCCTCATACTTTGCCTTAATGTTCGCGGTATCGATGAGCGAAACATCGAACGCGCGGCTGTATGCGCCGTAGGAACGCTCCACACGCAGGTATTTATCCTTGTGCTCCTTCTGCTCGGCTTCGGAATGCCGCTCCGCATGGATCGTCAGCGTATCGCCATTCAGGTCAAGATGAATATCCTTCTTGTCAAAGCCCGGCAGATCGGTTTCGAGCAGATACGAATCTCCCCGGTCGGAAATATCGGTCTTGAACATCGAAAGCTCGTTGCTGTCGAACATTGCGAACGGATCACGGAAGAACCGCCGCTCCATCTCCTCCATTTCGCGGAAGGGATTGTAATACATGGCATTCTGCACTTCATTTTTGCGATAAGGTCTCATTTCAAACATGGTTGTAACCTCCTGTCTCTCTGTCGTCATTCTTTCCGGAAAGGGTCTCCCGTATACCTTGGACCCTCTCTTCTTTTGATGCATACAGCATATACCATGACTTTGACAGAAGTTTGTTGCAATTGTAATGCAATTGTGAAGATTTAGCACTCCTGTTTTATGAGTGCTAAAATGGACCGTTTTCAATAAAATAAGGCACTCCGTATTCGGGAGTGCCGGGATCGAACGCAAAAAGCGCGTTACTTCCTTTCATTTATATAGCGGCAGGCAGCAAGCGCGGCGGTTGCGCCGTCGGCAACGGCGGTGGTGAGTTGACGAACGGATTTCGAGCGACAATCCCCCGCGACGAAGACGCCCGATGTTTCGGTGAGGCACTGCTCATCGGAATCGAAATATCCCCAGTCGTTGAGCTTGGCGAGGTGCCGGTACGGCTCATTTTCCGGAATCAGGCCGATTGCAACGAAGAGTCCGTCACACGCGATCTCCTTTTTTTGTCCCGTCGTGCGGTTTTCAATCGCAACGCCCGCGAGCGCATCGCCGTTTTTCAGCAAGGCCGTGATCTTACAATTGGTGACAATTCGTACATTCGGCCGCGCAGCAAGCACATTCTGCAGCCGTTCTTCACCCGTAAGCTGCATCAGGTCCTGCAAAATAATCACCTCTTTGCACTTTTCGGCGAGCAAAATCGCTTCCTGCAAAGCGGAATTTCCGCCTCCGGCGACGCAGACCGTCTGCCCCGCGTAAAAATCCCCGTCACAAACGGCGCAAAACGAAATGCCTTCTCCAACAAGCGCTTCCTCGCCCGCAAGTCCGAGCATCCGATGCTTTACGCCGGTCGCAATCACAACGGTCAGCGCTTCGAAGCGATGGCCCTCCTCCGTCTCAACGATCTTGAT
>ONLX01000109.1 GCA_900318765.1 uncultured Eubacteriales bacterium | reverse complement strand
GAGACCGGGCGCAATGCGATCCGGCCCGAGAATCTCGCCAAGCTCTGCGAAGCGCTGGACGTCAGCGCGGATTTCATTTTATTCGGGCGGCCGTCTCCCGCGGAAACCAACCGGATCGCGCAGAAGCTCGAAGGGCTTGACGCAAAGGAAACAGAAGCCGTTGAAGCGATTCTCGACAAGTGCCTGCTTCTCGCTGGAAAGCCGGTAACATAACAAATGACAGACCGTTCGGGATTGATGTCCCGAACGGTCTTTTTCCGCCGCCCGGGAGCGGAGCGGTTTTTCTTGCATTCCCGCAACAAATACGCTATACTGTTCTCAAATTCCATCGGGTTTTTCGGCGCGGTATGAAACGAATCGGTATCGGAAAAAAGCATCTGTCCTGGACGTCGGCACAGATCATTCCGCTCGGCTTTCTTCTTTTGATTGCCGTCGGAACGGTCTTGCTGCTGCTGCCTGCCGCAACGGCTGCGGGCGAACGGACTTCGCTTCTGACGGCACTGTTTACCTCGACCACATCGGTCTGTGTGACCGGACTGGTCGTCGTGGACACCTATGCGCACTGGTCGCTGTTCGGACAGATCGTGATCCTGCTGCTGATCCAGCTCGGCGGGATCGGCGTGATCGCGGTTTCTTCGTCCGTTCTGCTGATGCTCCGGAGACGGCTGTCCATCAAGGATCGCGTTCTGTTGCGCGACGCGTTCAACCTGGATTCCGTCACGGGAATGATCTCTTTTCTCCGCTCGGTATTGATCGGCGTTTTTTCGGTGGAAGGCGTCGGCGCTTTTCTCTATGCGTTTGCTTTCGTTCCGCGGTTCGGCTGGGCAAAGGGGATCTGGTATTCGGTTTTCCATTCAATCTCGGCTTTCTGCAACGCGGGCATCGATATTCTCGGTCCGGACAGTCTGGCCGCTTACGCTTCCGATCCGCTGGTGCTTCTTGTCACCGCCGCCCTGATCGTGATCGGCGGACTCGGGTTTATCGTCTGGTTTGATCTGGCGGCGCTCGGAAAACGCGCGCTGACGAAAAAGCACGCGTCCGTCCGGCTTTCCGGGCACACCGTACTCGTTCTGCTTCTGACGGGGGGGTTGATCCTTCTGGGAGGCTTCCTTGTTTTTCTTTCCGAGTTCCGCAATCCCAAAACGATCGGAAACATGCCCCTTTGGCAGCAGATTCTGAACAGTCTGTTTCAGTCCGTCACCCTGCGAACCGCCGGCTTTTCGGCGATCCCGCAGGGCGATCTGAACGGCGCTTCCGTTCTCGTCGGATGTCTTTTAATGTTCATCGGCGGATCCCCGATGGGAACCGCCGGCGGCGTAAAGACGGTAACGGTCTTTCTTCTGATCGTCAACGCCGGTTCGTTTATCCGCAATCGCCGGGAAACGCTGGTTTTTCACCGGCACGTTTCCGCAGCGCTGATCCGGAAAGCAACCGCTGTGATTCTGATCAGCGGATCGCTGTGCCTGGTGATGAGCACGGCGCTGCTGCTGATTGAACCGCTTCCGTTTGCCGATATTCTCTACGAAGTGTTCAGCGCAACCGGAACGGTCGGTCTTTCCCGCGGGGTTACAACCGCTCTGTCGCCCCTCGGTCGGCTTCTCATCATCATTTGTATGTATTTGGGCAGGATCGGCCCTGTTTCTTTGGCGTTGTTCTTCGGCGCGGACGACTCCGCGAAAAACGAGATCCACCATGCGAACGGCCGGTTTTTTGTCGGATAAGGAGGAAACAATGCGAAAATCGATTGCAATTTTGGGGATGGGGCGGTTCGGACAGTTCCTGACCAAAGAACTCAGCGAAAAAAACGCGGATGTGCTGATCGCCGACAGCGATTCGCGCATCATCAATCAGTATGCCCCGTTGGTCAGCAACGCGGTGATCGTGGATCTGACGGACCCGGATGCGATCCGAAACATCGGTCTTTCCAATATTGACGTCGCCGTCGTCGCCATGGGCAGCAGCATTGAAGCCAGCATCATGTGCGTGATGGTCGCAAAGGAGCTCGGCATTCCGCACGTGATCGCCAAGGCTGCCTCCGAGCGGATGGGCGATATTCTGAAGCGCGTCGGCGCGGATGAGATCATCTATCCCGAAAAGGAAAGCGCCACGCAGACGGCGCGAAAACTGATGTCGCAAAACCTGCTGGAGTATTATCCGCTCGGCGACAATCTGTGCCTCGTCAATATCGTTCCGCGCACCGAATGGCTCGGAAAAACCCTGCGCGAACTGCGGCTTCGGAACCGCTATCACATCAACGTCGTTGCGATCCGGAAACGCGGCGACACGAACGCGCGGATCGATCCCGAACTGATGCTGACGCCCGAAACGGAGCTGATTGTCATTGCCGAGCCGAAGGACCTTTCCCATCTGACCGATTGATTCTATATAAAAGATGTTCCGAACCGATATCGGTTTAGGAACATCTTTTTTTCATACGAAAAAACCGGTTTTTCGATCGCGGCGCGGCGCAGGATCAGGCGGCAACCTTTCCCGTATAGGATCGGAAGTTGAACAAAACGAACAGCGGGAACAATTCAAGCCGCCCGGCAAGCATCAGAAGCGACAAAAGCACCTTGGACGGAGCAGAATAAAACGCGTAGTTGCCGGTGGGACCGATCTTTCCGAGTCCCGGACCGATGTTGCTGAGACAGGCCAAAGAAGCGGTAAAATTTGTCAAAAAATCCGGTTCGTCGAGCGACAGCAGCAGCGTCGACACGGTAAGCGACGCAATATACATCGAAAAGAAGATCAGCGTCGTGCGGATCAGTTCGTAATCGACCGGTTTTTGTTCCAGCCGGACGATCTGAACCGCCCGCGGATGGATCAGCCGGCGGATCTCCATGAGAATGGTTTTGAACAGAATGATGATGCGGCTGATTTTCAGACCGCCGCCCGTCGATCCCGCGCAGGCGCCCGTGAACATCAGGAACACCAGAACCATCTGGGAAAACGCCGGCCAGTCTTTCGCAAAATCGGCCGTCGCAAACCCTGTCGTGGAAATGATCGTCCCAACCTGGAAAAACGAGTACCGCAGCGTCTGACCGACCGACTGATACAGGTGGTAGACATTGAACGAGATCGCGGCGATCGCAGCGGCGATCACGCAAAGGTATACGTGCAATTCTTCGCTTTTGAACGCGTCCTTCGCCTTGCCGATCAGAATGAAATAGTAGAGGTTGAAGTTGATCCCGAACAGCACCATGAAAACGGAGATCACGATCTCGATATATGCGCTTCCATACAGGCCGACGCCCGCGTTGGTAATACCGAAACCGCCGGTTCCGGCCGTGCCGAACGCATAGCAGAGCGCGTCATACAGCGGCATTCCGCCGAACAGCAGCAGGATCACAAGCAGCGCGGTCAGTCCCGTGTACACGCCGTACAGAATCTTTGCAGTATCGCGGATCCGCGGCACCAGCTTGCCGACGACCGGGCCGGGAACCTCCGCGCGCATCAGATGCAGGGAGCGCTCCTCGCTCAGCGGCATGATCGCGAGCACGAACATCAGCACGCCCATGCCGCCGATCCAATGGCTGAAGCTGCGCCAGAACAGGATGCATTTCGGCAGCGCGTCGATGTCGGT
>ONLX01000083.1 GCA_900318765.1 uncultured Eubacteriales bacterium | reverse complement strand
GGGTTCATGCAGCGCTTGATTGCGTCAAACTCCGCCTGCCGCGTCGGGTGCTTTTCGAAAAACAGCGCAACCGTGAGCTTGGTCATATACGCGACGGTAAGCCCGCCCGAAACGAGGAACGTCCATTCAAGCACGTTCAGCCATCCCGTGCCGTATACGCCGATCGCCTCGACGATGCCCTCATGCAGCAGCGTTTTGGATACGTATCCGCTCATCAGGGGGAACCCGCCGATGCCGAGCGCGCCAAGCAGGAACGGAATCAGCAGCAGCGGCTTTTTTCGGCCGAACCCGCGGATGTCGTTGAGATGCAATCGGTGCAGGTTCATAAACACGACGCCGGCCGCCATAAACAGCACGAGCTTGAACAGCGAGTGGTTCAGCATATGCAGCAGCGTGCCGCGCGCGGCGAGCGCCCCATCGGTGCCGAGCAGCCCCATCGTTCCGATGCCGACGAGAATGAACCCGATCTGCGAGACCGACGAGCACGCAAGCGTGCGCTTGAGATCGACCGAGAACAGCGCCAGGACCGCGCCGAGCAGCATCGTGATCGCGCCGAGGATCAGAATCGCCGTCCCCCACGCAGGATCGTTTCGAAAGAGCTCCGAGGAGATCGCGAGCACGCCGAACACGCCGGATTTGGTCAAAAGCCCCGAGAGCAGCGCGCTTGCCGGCGCGGGCGCGACCGGATGCGCCTTCGGGAGCCAGATATGCAGCGGGAACATGCCGGCCTTCGCGCCGAATCCGAACAGCACGCATCCGCCCGCCACGTACAGCACCGCCTTTTGATCCGACGCGGCCGCAGCTTCATAGAGGTCGGAGATCGTCGTGGTGCCGAGCGTGTGTTGAAGCAAAAACAGGCCCATCAAAGCCACAAGCCCCCCGATCACCGCGACGGCAAGGTACGTGTTCGCGGCGCGGATCGCCTCCGGCGTTTCCTCATGCAGCACCCACGGGTACGAGGTGAACGACATGATCTCAAAGAACAGCAGCGCGGTAAACAGGTCTGCGGAAAGGAACACGCCCATCAGCGCGCCGAGCGTTATAAGATTCAGGCAGCAATAGCGATTCGTGTGCGAAGAATGGGCCAAGTATTCGCAGCCGAACAGCGTCGTCATGCACCAGACGAACGCGATCACAACCGCATACACGCGCCGGAACCCGTCGGCCTCCAGCGCGATGCCCATTCCCGCGATCCCGCGGAGCAAAACGCCGTCCGCTCCCTGCAGCAGCAGCCACACGGACAGCCCAAGCTCGATCGCCGTCACGGCCGACATGCAGATATTGCGAAGGCGTTTGCCGCCTAAGCCGATCAGCGGGAGCAGCAGCCCCGCCGCCATCGGGAAGAAAATCAATGCAATCAGCATGGCGCCCTCCTTACAGCCCGGCCGCGGCCTGCGCCGCTGCGAAAATCGGCTCCGCGAATACGCCGCAAAGCACCGTAGCCACAGTCAGCATGAGCATCGGCGCGAGCATCCATCCATCCGCCTCCCGCACGGTCGAAAGCGAAGCGATATCGGCATTGCGGTCCGGGAACCAAGCGCGCCGCGCCGCGCTCAACAGATAGATGGCGGTCAGCAGCGCCGAAACGAGCAGCGCGCCGCACCCGATCCACGCAACGCCGCCAAGCTCGGCCCCCGCGCGCAAAAGAGTCCACTTACTCACAAAGCCGTTCAGGGGCGGAACGCCCATCAGCGAAAGCGCCGAGATCGTAAAACACACGAATGTGGCGGGCATTCGCCTCCCGATCCCGTCGAGCTCGTACACGCTCTCGCGCCCGCTTTGATGCAGCACCGCGCCCGCCGCAAAGAACAGAACGATCTTGATGCACGCATGCGCCGCCATATGCATGAGCGCCGCCGAAAGCCCTTCCGGGGTCATCAGCGTGACGCCGAACAGGATATAGCTGAGGTTTGCCACCGTCGAATACGCGAGCCGCCGTTTGAAATGCGTTTCGCGCACGGCGATCGAGGAGCCGTACACGATCGTGAACGACACGAGCAGCAGCGCCGCCGTCTGCGCCCACGAGCCGGACAGCAGCTCGGTTCCGTAGCAGTCATACGTGAGCCGGATCACCGCGAACGCGCCGGATTTGACGACCGCGACCGCGTGCAGCAGCGCCGTGACCGGCGTCGGCGCGACCGAAGCCTTCGGGAGCCACGCATGCAGCGGGAAGATGGCGGCCTTCACGCCAAAGCCCACGAACCCGAACAGCCAAAAGAGCCGCGCAACGTCCGCGCTGATCGGAACGTTCCCCTTGAGGATGCCGCCCGCTTCAAACGGGCCGGACGCGCCGTTGGCGATCAGAAACAGCATCGCGGCGAACGCGAACGCCGCGCCGCCGATCGAATACAGAAAGTACATGCGCGACGCTTTGCGCGCGGCATGCGTCATCGGCTGCATCACAAGCGGCAGCGTCGTCAGCGTCAGCAGCTCGTAGAAGCAGTACATCGTGAACAGATTCCCCGCCGTGGCGATGCCGATGCAGGCGCCGTAGGCCGCGGTGAAGAACGCAAAGAACATCCGGGTATGCGCTTCGTGCCGCATATACGAAACGGCGTACAGCACCGTGAGCGGCCAGAGCGCGGCCAAAATGCCGAGGAAGAACCGACCGACCCCATCGATGCTCTGATAGAACACAAGGTTCGGCGCAAACCGGATCCACTCGACCGCCGCAGGCGGATCGACAAGCAGCGCAACGATCAGCGCGCTGACCGCCGTTGTGAACAGCAGCGTCAGCCCGAGGCGCAGCCGATACGAGCGCACCGGCAATGCGTACAGCAGAACGCCGAATCCAAACGGCAGCAACACGGCAAGCGGCAGCCAAAACGATTGCATAGCGCCTCCTTACACGATCGTGCCCGCGATCGCCTGAAAAGCGGCAACGAGCGGACCCGCGCACACACCGAGAAGCAGGGAAATAAGCGCAAGCAGCGCGATCGGAGCCCACATAGAGGGCGATCCCTCATCGGTGCGGGCAACGGCGGGGAACGATTTGCCCGGGAAGAAGCCCTTCACCGTGACCGGCAGCAAATAGCCCGCGGTCAACAGTGCCGAAACGAGCAGGATCACCGGCGCGAGCCAGTCCAAAACCGCAAGCCCCGAATCCAGCGCGCCGAGCGCAAGGTACCATTTGCTCACAAAGCCGGATGTCGGCGGAATGCCGATCAGCCCGAGCGACGCGATCGTGAACGAAAACAGCGTAATCGGCATCGCCTTGCCGACCCCGTCGAGCTCGGAAACGCGCGTCTTTTGAAGGTTGACGATCAGCGATCCCGCCGCAAGGAACAGGCAGATCTTGATCGACGCATGCGCGGCAACGTGCAGCAGTCCCCCCGCCACGCCGTTTTCGGTCAGCGTGAACAGCCCGACGAGCACGTAGGAAATCTGACTGACGGACGAATACGCGAGCCGCTTTTTCAAAAGGTCCTCGCGGAACGCCATCATCGAGCCCATGAACACGGTGAGAAGCGCGAGCGACAGGCAAGCGATCTGCACCCACGTCCCGCGCAGAAACGATGCGCCGGTCACGTAAAACACGAGCCGTACGATGGCGAGCACGCCCGCCTTTGCAATGATCGCCGAGAGCACCGCGCTCGCCGGCGCGGGCGCGACCGGATGCGCCGTCGGCAGCCATCCGTGCAGCGGATAGAGGCCCGCCTTTGCGCCAAAGCCAAGGATGCCCAAAAAGACGACGACTTCGATCAGCGTGCGATGCTCCATGGCGGAAGCGTTCAGCGTGCCGCCCGCCGTAAACGAGAGCGAATCGGTAAAGCCCGCGAGCGTGAAGATCGCAAGCAGCGCCAAAAATGCGCCCGCGATCGAATAGAACAGGTACTTGAGCGCGGCCCGGATCGATTCCTCGGTCCGGTCATGCAGCACGAGCGGCATCGACAGCAGCGTCGCGCCCTCGAAGAACAGGTACATCGTGATCAGGTTTTCGGACGCGTCCATCCCGCACAG
>ONLX01000058.1 GCA_900318765.1 uncultured Eubacteriales bacterium | reverse complement strand
GCGACGGGTTCAGTGGTTTCGGCGACAACCTCAGCGGGAGCTTCCGCTTCGATGGTTTCAATCGTCTTCTCGAGTTCGCTCATTCGTGAATATACCTCCCTAATCGTTGCAATCGGAGTCGATGCTCCTGCAACAAGTCCTATTATATCATCGTGTTGAAATTTTTCAAGAGGAATTTTGGAGTTTTTCCCGATGATTTCAGCATTTTTGCAATGTTTCCGGCATAAATCATACAATGCGCGCGTGTTCGCACTGCTCATAGAACCGAGTACAAACATCTTTGTACACTGTTTGGAAAGTGCAACCGCTTCTTCCTGGCGAAGCCGCGTCGTGTCACAGATCGTATTGTGAACATGCAGCGTCGGTATCCTTTTCTGCAATGCGTCCCGGATTGCTTCAAACACCTCGGATTTCTGCGTCGTCTGGGATACGAGCGTTGCCGCTTGATCGGCTTTTTCCGTTTGGGCCGCTTCCGGTGTTTCCAGTACGCGAACGTTTTCACCCGCACTTCCGACGATTCCGATCACTTCCGGATGATCCGCTTTTCCGGCAATCAAAATGCGTTCTCCATTTGCTGCCGCACGCTCCACGATGCGATGAATCCGCATGACAAACGGACATGTGGCGTCGATCACCCGAACGCCTTTCTTCTCACATTCCCGATACAAGGCAGGCGGTGCGCCGTGGGCGCGAATCACGAGCGTATCTCCGGCATGCAGCGCGGAAACATCCTCAATCGGAACTACGCCTTCCCTTCTCAACTGCTCCACAACGTCCTCATTGTGGATGATATTCCCATACGAATAAACGACGCCATTAAGCGCCGCTTTTTGGGCAAGATCCACCGCGCGCTGCACGCCGAAGCAGAATCCGCTGTGTTCTCCCACCAAAACCTTCATCAGAGTGTTTCCGCCTGTTCTTTGAGCGTCATCATGGCATCCATCAGTCGGATATTCAAAGCGTCAACCGCTTTCCGGCCGGGGCACTGTGCTTTCACTTCCGACGGAATGATCGGATCGCCTACTGCTGCGCGGATCCGGCTTCCAAGCTTCCATGCGCCGGGCATAACATAAATGGGAACGATCGGCGCGTCTGCACGCAGCGCAATGAACGCGCAGCCCTTATCAAATTCATCCATCGTTACGCCGTCGGCGCAGCGATGCCCCTCCGGGAAAATGCCGAATGCTTTTCCTTCTTCGAGCAAGGAGATGGCTTTCTTCAGCGCTTTCCGATCCGCCGAATACTGCTGTACGGGGAAGGAAAGCAGCTGCCGAAACAGCCATCTTCCGAACGGCTTTTCCGAAAGTGTTGATTTTGCCATGAAGTGCACGCAGCGATTGCTTAAGATACCGACAGCAATCGGGTCGCCGAGCACCATATGATTCGAAATATAGATCACCTTTCCCTTCTGGAACATCGCCTTCCGATTGATGACCTTGGGACGGAACAGCAGCATCAGAATGGGTTTGATCAAGATATAACCGATGACATACAACATATTATTCGTGCACCTCCGAAAGCAATGCTTCCACCGCTTGTTCGATCGAGAGAGCGGTCGTGTCGATCAGAATCGTGTCATCCTTGCAAACAAGCGGCATATAAGCGCGTTCGCTGTCTTGCTTATCTCTTTGGACGATATCCGCAAGAATCGTCTCATATTCGGCGGGCTGTCCCTGTTCCGTAAGCTGCTTGTATCGCCGGTTGGCTCGTTCCTCGGCGGATGCCGTAATGAAGAACTTATGCGGCGTATCCGAAAGAACGTTTGTGCAGATGTCCCGCCCGTCCATAATCACAGCACGGCTATGGGCCACTTCCCGCTGCAGCTCCGTCAATCGATCCCGAACCTCCGGAACCATGCTGACCAGCGAAGCGCCCTGGGAAATCTCCTCCGTACGGAGAAACGGCGTGACATCTTCCCCATCCGAAAACATATGCTGTTCACCCGTATCCGTATACCGGACTTCCATCTGCATCTTCGGAAGATACGCACGTACCGCATCCCAATCGTTCACATCAACGTCATGTCGCTTGCACGCTACCGCAAGCGCGCGATACATTGCACCGGTATCCAGATACGGAATACCGAGCCGCTTTGCCGCTATTTTGGCGACGGTACTCTTGCCTGCCCCTGCCGGGCCGTCAATCGCAATACTGTATTTCATAGTTCACTCCCGATACTGCTTCCCGCAAGTGCGCCGGTCGCCCATGCGATCTGCAAATTGAATCCGCCCGTAAAGGCGTCCACATCGAGCATTTCGCCCGCAAAATACAACTGTTTGATCTTCTTGGACTCCATTGTGGAAGGATTGACTTCCTTTACATCGACACCGCCGCGCGTAACAATCGCTTCGGCGATCGGTCTTGCTCGCTTCACATGCAGCGGGAGACCTTTGAGCGTATCCGCAAGCGTATGCCGCTGCGCTTTGGAAAACTGTGCTACAGGAAGGTTCCCGTCGAGCCCCGCCTGTTCCAACACCACACCAAGCAATCGCTGCGGCAAAAGCCCGTATAATGCGCCGCTCAGGGTTTTACGCGCATTGGCGGAAAGATCGCGCAACAATCGAACATCCAGCTGTTCCCAAGACAATCCGGGCTTCAGGTCAATCCGCATCAGGACGTCCTCCGGATGATCGG
>ONLX01000053.1 GCA_900318765.1 uncultured Eubacteriales bacterium | reverse complement strand
CAGTCGAAGAAAATTCTGCGCGAGGTGCAGCCCAGCGTCCTGTTCTCGAAGGGCGGATTCGTGTCGGTTCCGGTCGTTGCGGCGGCGAAGGGGAAATGCCCGGTCGTCGCGCATGAATCGGATTATACGCCGGGCCTTGCGAACAAGCTCGCCGCGCCGTTTGCGACGACGATCTGCGTCTCCTTTACCGATACACTGCAGTATGTGAAAAACGGAAAGGGCGTGCATACCGGAACGCCGATCCGGCCCGAGCTGTATCATGGGAGCCGCGAGAAGGGGCTTGCTTTTACGGGGCTTTCGGGCAAGAAGCCGATTCTTCTGATGGTCGGCGGGAGCCTCGGCGCGCAGGCGGTCAACGAGGCACTGCGCGAAGCGCTGCCGCTGCTGCTGCCGGATTTTGACATCGTGCATCTTTGCGGTAAGGGCAAGGCGGAGCCCGCGCTCCAAACGGAGGGCTATCTTCAGTACGAATACATCAATGAGCAGATGGCGGATCTCTTTGCCATGGCGGATATCGTGCTTTCCCGGGCGGGCGCAAACGCCGTGTTCGAGCTGCTTGCGCTGCGAAAGCCCGCGCTGCTCGTTCCGCTGACCGCCAAGTCCACGCGCGGCGACCAGCTTTTGAACGCGGAATACTTCGAGCGCCGCGGCTACGCGAAAAAACTGCTGCAGCAGGATATGACGGCGGTCACGCTGTCGGAAGCGCTGCACGATCTGTATCGGAACCGTGAAACATACCGCGCCGCCATGGCGACGGCGGAGAATGTGGACGGAACGCAGCCGATCCTCGACATCATTCTGCGGGCGGCGAACGCATGATTGCAACATTGGTAAACAATTTAACGACCGAGGCGGCAGGGGAATCCCTGTCCGCTTTGTGTTCCGAGGCAAAAACGAAAGCCGGACGCGAAGCGATCGAGGCTGCGCTCGGCGGGCGGGAAACATTGTATGCGCTGCTTTTGAGTGAGTCCCCGAAGGTGCGGAAGAACACGTACCGGCTGCTCGGAGCGCTGCAGAACCCGAAGGATTTGCCGAAGCTGACCGAATCGCTGCAAACGGAAACGACCCTGTTTGCCGTGCCGAGTCTGATCCTTGCGATCGGCGCGCTCGGCGGCGAGAAGACGCTTCGGGCATACCGGGTTCCGGCTTCCGCCGGTCCCGAAGCGGACAAGCACGTTGCGGCGATTGCCGCGGCGTACGGAAAAGCGATGCAGCAGTTCGACCGCGTCGAGACGGAAACGGTGTATCGGCTCCCCAACGCGCGGGAGATTCTCTGCTATGCCCCGAAGGGATTTTCGGCACAGCTGCGGGAGGAGCTCGAATCGCTCGGCTTTTCGACCGCGCTTCAAGGCGATGCGGTCCGGATCGTAACGGCCGACATTGCGCGCGTCTATCGGGCGACTTGCATGGCGGAAGCGTTGCTGCCCATAGCAAAGGACGTGCCGCTCGAGCCGATTCCGATCGCGAACGCCGTGGGCAAATGCATCGGCAAGCGGTACCGCATCGAGCTGCGCGGTTATCTGAAGGATCGCGCAAAGCTGATCGAGCGACTGAAAGCACGGCTTGACGGCGTGAACAGCGCGTCGAATTACGATTGCGAGCTGCGCGTGCAGTGCAGCGGCGAAACGGCGGATTTATTCTGGAAGCTCTGGAACGTGCCGGATGAGCGATATTCGTGGCGGCGCGAAACGATTCCCGCATCGATCCATCCGGCAACGGCAGCCGCGCTTGCGCGGTACGCGGGACACCTTGCGGACGCGTCCCCTGCAGTGCTCGATCCGTTTTGCGGGTGCGGTTCGCTGCTGTTTTCGGCGGAGGCCGCATACCCGTGCCGCGGGCTGCTCGGAGTCGATCTGTCGGGAAAGACCGTCGAGATCGCGCGCAAAAATGCGAAGGCCGGCAACAGCCGCGCGCGGTTCGTCTGCCGGGATATCCAGCGGTTTACCACGGAGCGCGGCGCAACGCTTGTGCTCTCCAATTTGCCGTTCGGAAACCGCGTCGGCAGTCACCGGGGGAATGAAGCGTTGTACGCGCGATTTGTGCAAAAGCTTCCGTCGCTGCTTGCAAAGGGCGGTGCGGCGGTCCTGTATACGGCGGACGGGAAGCTGCTTGAGCGGCTGTTAAAAGCGAATCCGCGCCTCGAGTTTCTGTCCGCATTCCGCACGGAGGCGGGCGGACTCTCACCGTGGGTATTCGCCGTGCGAAAACGGGAAACGGCGCCGGAGCGGTAGCGCGTCCGGAACATAGGCATATCAGCGGTAAGAAAAAACGCCCGGGAGGGCGTTTATTTCTGTTCGGCTTGCTGCAGCTTCTTGAGCTTCGCGGTCAGATCCTTCGATTGTTGCACTTTCTGCCGCCACAGGATCCATTCCGCAAGGACATAGATTACCAGAACCGATCCGCCGAGCGCGACATAGAAGATCGGGCGATTGACACCCGCCGGCGGGCTAACGAGCAGCAGCACGATCGCTTCGATCATGGCCCATTCGATCGCGAGCCGCAGCAGGTACTGCTTCGGCGTCGGCTCCTTTTTGAAAAACGTCACGCAGGTTGGCAGCACACACAGCGCAGCCAGAATGATCGGACTCAGCAAATGGTAGTAGCGCAGCTCCGTATCCGGCGCAAAGATCGCGCCGAGAAGGACGTTTGCAATCAGAATCAGCGTCACCAGCAGAAAAAACAGCTTGATGCGCACCGTGAGAAACTCTTTCAGCGTCATTTCAATCTCCTTTCAGCGCCTTTTTGAGATTCGGGACGTACTTTCGCGAGATTACGATCTGTTCCCCCGAGGACAGCTCGGCAAGAAACCGGCTGTTCAGCGAGGGCTTGATCGCCTCAACTTTCATCAGATTGAGCAGCGTTGATTTGGATACCTGCAGAAAATGCTTTTCCTTCAGCAGCTCCTCAAGCTCATAGAGCTTTTGGCGCGTCTCGTAAACGTTGTCCGACGTGTACAGAAACGTTTTGTTGTCCACCGTTTCGATGTAACAGACGTCCGACACGGCAATTTCGTACAGCCGGTCGCCCGATAAGCCCGTGAGCTTGCCCTCGCGCGATTTTACGAAGGCAACGATCTCCCGCACTTCGTCGCTGATCGCGTGGCAATGGATTTCCAAAAGCTCCGGTTTTTCCCGCTCAATTCTGGTGATTTTTGTCTGCATGTTCAATACTGCGCTTGAATGGAAAGCGTCCCTTCGTTTTTCAAATAATAGTTGAACCAGTTCAGGATCAGCGCGTTCATGGTGCAAAGGCATTCCTCACTGTTGACCGTCCCGGTTCCGAGCAGGGATGCCAGGAACGGCGAGAACAGCGGCAGATCCGTAAAGTCCATATGCCCTGCGCCGACAAAGGACACAAGCCGACCGTCTTTCGCGTTCTCGACAAGGTTCTTGTTCACGTCCACGTACGCGGCATCCGGCGGCAATTCATCGTAGTCGACCTGCTGCGAGAGGATCAGTACCGGGATCGGATACGGGCGATCATCCGGGACGCGTCTGTCGTTTTCGATGCCGACGACCTCGCCGAGCGCCGTGCCGTCGATATCGACGACCGCCGAAAGATCGTCACGCAGTCTGCCGAGCGCAACGCCGGTTGCGCCGCCGAGCGAATGCCCCATATACCCGATTTTGCCGGTATCGGTCGTGGCAAGAACCGCTAAAAGCGTCTGTTCATCCTCCGCGTGCCATGCCGCATCGAGCGCGTTGGACGCCTTTGCCGCCTTGATCGAGTCGATCACAAAGTTGCCGTCGTCGGTACGAAGCTGCATCCAGCTCTGCGTGATCTCATAGACCTGTTCATCGTTCACGGTATCGCCGCTGCCGATCGCCATGGCGCCGTTGATAAATTCCGGGTCGACGGTGATCAGCTTGCCCGCGGTGTCCTTCGTGAAAAAAGCATGGTGCGGATGATCGAGGCTGACGACGACGTATCCGTTGCTTGCAAGCTCCGCATATGTGGAGAAATTGCTCTGATAGTAGCCGAACGCGCCGTGCGAAAAGATGATCAGAGGAAATTCGCCTTCGGCTGCCGGATAGTAAAAGTGCGCCGGAACCTCGCGGAAGGATCCGTCCGTTTCAAACGGATCGACGCGGCTTTCGTCCACAAGGATCGCCGCCGTTTCCTTCACTTCGTACGCGCCGGTCGTTTTCAGACCGTTGTAGTTTGTGAACAGGAACGACGGGACGAGCGCCGCCGCAACAAGCAGAACCGAGAGCACGCACGATACGATCACGCCGGCCATCTTTTTGGTGCCGGACGCGCTTTTGCGCTTTGCAAGGTACGCGATCAAAGCGATCAGAAGCCGGATTCCCAAAACGAGCAGCGCCGCAAAGAAGCGCCATTTCATATGCGTCGTGGGGAGAAGCACCATACCGAGCAGCAGCACCGTCTCCGCGGCGCGGATGATCCAGCGGTTGGTCAGCCACTTTGCGGTTTCGGCAAATTTCGTTGCCGTCAAAACAACAAGCGCGATCTCCGCGATCGCGAACAGAAACAAAAACAACAGTCCCATATACAATCCCTTTCCGTTTGTAATGGACCGATTGTATCCCGTCCCGGCGCAATTGGCAAGCGATCGGAAGGTGAGTTGCAAAAATCGGACGCAAGATGCAAACAGAGGTTGTCCGGGGAATCAGTATACGTCAAACCGTCCGATGAAAGCGTAAAGGTACATCTGACCGAGCAGCAGACAGGAAACGGTCAGCGTGCGGTCGATCCGTTTTTTGCGGCCGAGATCCGCCATGGCAAACAGCAGCGGGAACAGTACCATCAGATACCGCGGCGCGGAGAGCAGCCATGTCGTTCCCATCGCAACGGCAAAGTATGCGAGAAAATACGCAAGGTATGACGGGCGCATCCGCTTTGCGGCAAACAACATGACGCCGAGCGAACCGAACTGCGCAATCAGGTTGGCAAACCAAAGCCCGATCGCGTCCTGCCGATTGCCTTCGCGCAGCCAACGAAGACCGTAATTCAGTTGATAGCGAACAGAGTGGAAGAACCAGCCGAGCTGCTGATCCCAATTTTCCTTTTGCAGCCGCATAAACGTCAACGCGCTGCCGGTTTCGATCCGATTGATCAAAAGATACCCGCTAAGGCCCGCCGGAATCAGCAAAAGCGCAAGGCCCCAAAGCAACGGCCCTTTGCGCTTTTCGGAATGGATCACGGCCGTCAGCCATTCGTACCCGACCGGGATCAGCAGAATAACCCCGACGGAGCGCGTAAACGCGGCAAGTCCGCCCGCAATTCCGGCAAGCAGCCAGTTGCGCCTGCGCGCGCCGAGCATACAAAGCAGCGAGAGCAGCAAAAATGTGCTTTCGGTGAGCGCGGCGGTCTGAAACAGCGAGGCAGGCAGGATACAGCAGTATTTCACGGCGCGCCATGCGGTCGGTTCGTCCCAGTCCTGCCGCGCAAGCGCAAAGAGCGCACAGCCCGCAAAGCAGGAGGAGAGAATCGAAACGATCATTCCCGCCGAATAAGCATCCCGCGTTAGGAAAGCGACAAGCCGCACAAGGATCGAATAAAACGGCAAAAAAACGAGACGCCAAACTGTGCCGGATTGATCGTAATCGGCATACCAATGCTCCGCGATCGCAAGATAATGGCGCGTATCCGACCCGTGCCAGATCCAGAGGCTGTCCGCGATCGTGCCTTCGAACGAGAACGCGATCGACTGCCAGAGAAACGCGAGCAGGATCCGAACAAAATGCGCGCACAGCATGAGAAGAAAGATTTTCAGAAAATCGGAGAGGGGAATGCGGATTGGCTGAAGCGGGCTGTCCGGCGCACGCCAGTCGCCGATCCATCGGAACACGAAAACGATGCCGATCAGCAAAAAGAGCAGCAGATCGGCAAGCACGACGATCCATTCCTGCCAAACGTCGAACGGATGATCGATTCCATACAGAAGAAAACAGGCGAGCAGCACCGCTGCCAAGCCGCCGGCGATCCAGCATTCCGTTTTGTGCGACCGAAAAAAATTCATAGGCTCATTATAGCATACTTTTTCGACCGATGCAATTCGTTCCCGAAGAATTCACATCCTGCGCCGATGAAAGAAGATCGGTCGGAACGCCCACGCCGAAAGCAGCGCGCCGAGCGCGTCGAACAGCAGATAGAATGCGCGCATGCGTCCGTTGGCGGAGAGCAGCACCCCGAGCGCAAGCAGCGCGGCAGCCAGCAGCACAAAGACGCCGTCGAGCACATGGGAAAGGATTCGTCCGCGCCGCAGCCGCGTCAGAAGGTCATAGAAAAGCCCCGTCGCAATGCCCATGCAGAACAGCAGTGCAGCCGCATACCCCTGGGAGAAGACGTCGATCATCCCCGGCGGAAGAGCGAGAAACGCTTTTGCTGCTGCGGCTGCTCGTATTCAAGCGAAAGGATCGTTCCATCGAGCAGAACCTGCCCGGCGTCCGGATCGAGCTTGCCGAGCTTCATGTTTTCCCCCCAAAGCGTCAGGGTGCCTGCCGTGGTGCGGATCGTCGCTTCCTCTTCGTGAAAGCTTTCCACGTCAATCACGCCGGTGATCCGCACATGTGAACGGCCTTCGAGGTAGATGCTGTGGGTCTCTTCGCTTTGACGCGACAAATCGGTTTGTTTTGTTTCCATGCTTCGTCCTCCTGAAACAGCATATGGAGAGGTGGGACAAAAAAGAACCGAGTGGAAAATCGAAACGCCATAAAGATGTAAACAAATTGTCACAAATCCGTCCGCGCCGCGCCGCGCGCATTGACGGGTTTCGGAAACTTTGCTATACTGACCCTGTGAACTATGCGTAATTATACGCATACCTGCAGAACGGATATCGTTTTGATACGGAAAGGAGCGATAACAATATGAATCAGACCATTCGGAAACTGCTGTCGATCATGCTTGCGGCAATCATGCTGTTTGCGTTGATTCCCGCTGCGGCAGCCGAACAGGAAGAGCCGGCGGAACCGATTGCCGCCGAAGAGCCGACCGTAGAGACGGAGACCGAACCGGAAGAACCGGCGGAAGCCCCCGCATCGACCGAAGAGGAACCGGCAGAAGTCCCCGCAGAAGACGTGCAGGAGAATGCGGAGGAGATTGAAGACGTCGATGCCGAGAAGCAGGCGGCGGAAGAGAAGATCCTTGTCAATGCCGCGAATTTCCCGGACGCAAAATTCCTTTCGTGGGTTCTGACGAAACTCAATCCCAAACCGGAGTATGATTCCGAGATCGGCTATTATCTGACCAAGGAGAACATCGAGAAGGTTACGACGATTGATTGCAGCGGTCAAAGCATCGGCAGCGTCAAGGGCATCGAGCTGTTCCCGAATCTGGCGACGTTGAAGGTCAACGACAACTCGATTGAGGATATCGATCTGACCAAAAACGCGAAACTGAAGGAAATCGACGTTTCGGAGAACAAGCTGACCGCGCTGAAGCTGTCGGGCAACCCTGTGTTGACGACGCTGTACTGCTCAAACAACGAGCTGGAGGCGTTGGATATTTCGCAGAACACGAAGCTGTCCCGCCTGATCTGCAAGAGCAACCGGCTGACCAAGCTGGATGTCAATGCGTCCACGCATAAGGACCTCGAGCTGTTTGACGGCGATATCGGCGATCAGACCACCAAGCCGCAGGCCGGTATGAAGACCGGTTCGGAATTCAAGTTCGATCTGACCTATCTCGTTCCGAAGGCGAACATGAGCTCCGTGAAGATGCTGGAGTCGACGAGCACGCTCGATAAGTCCAGCGGCGTCGTCACGTTCAAGAGCGAAGTTGCGACGTTCGGGTATTCGTATGCGACCGGCGCGGGCGACAGCAAGATGGAAGTCGAAGTGCCGATTTCGTTCAAGAATTTCCCGACGGATGCTGCGCTGCTAATCAACGAATCCACCTTCCCGGATGACACGTTCCGCAGCTGGATCATTGCGAACCTCGCGGTAAGCGGAAATGCGAGTGACGGGTACTATATGACCAAGGCACAGGTGGAAGCGGTTGTCAGCATCGATTGCAGCGGCAAGGGCATCACGAACCTCGGCGAGATCGCAGCGTTCACCAATCTGACGACGCTGAATGCCGAAGACAACAAGATTTCCACGCTGGATCTGACGAAGCTCACCAAGCTGACGCAGCTGAATCTCAACAAGAATCAGTTGACGACGCTTGTCCTCACGAAGAACACGAAGCTGGTTGAACTGCAGGTCGGCGACAATGCGCTGACCGCGTTGGACCTCTCTAAGAACACCGCCCTGGAAACGGTCAAGTTCCCGAACAACAAGCTGACGGCGGCGGATCTCGGCACCAAGAGCAAGCTGAAGACGCTTGATTGCAGCGGCAATGAACTGGCATCGTTGGATGTTCATAAATGCACCGCGCTGGTTACGCTCAATTGCTCGAACAACAAGCTGACTTCGCTGACGGTCACGGCACTGACCAAGCTCGAAACGCTGAACTGCGGCAAGAACGAGCTGACGGAGCTGAACCTTGCCAAGAACGCCGCGATCAAGACGGTGGATTGCTCCAAAAACAAGCTCGCGACGTTGACGGTCAGCAGCTTAAAGAAGCTCGAGAACCTCAATTGCAGCGGAAATGCGCTCGCCGAGTTGGACGTTTCGAAGTGCGAAACGTTGCTCACGCTGGACTGCAGCGAGAACAAACTTGCGGCGCTGAACGTTGCCAAGTGCACCGCGCTCGAAGCGCTCAAGTGCGGCAAGAACGCATTCACCGGCCTTTCGTTCCCGGAGAATACGAATCTGAAGACGCTGGAATGCCCCGAATCGGGTCTTACCAAGCTCGACGTTTCCAAGAACACGAAGCTCGAGAATCTCGTTTGCAACGACAACAAGCTGACCGAGATTGAGCTGAGCAAGAACACCGCGCTGAAGACGCTGAACTGCGAGAACAACAACATCACGATGATCGACCTGTCCTCGAATACGGCGCT
>ONLX01000096.1 GCA_900318765.1 uncultured Eubacteriales bacterium | reverse complement strand
TTCCGTCCGGCGGCAGCTCCCGCTGCACCCGCAGTTCGATTCCGAGCCTTCTTGCCGCCTCCGACAGCGCTGTGTTCTCCGTCTCCGTTACATAATACCACATTGATCCGTACGCCCCCTCTTGGCGTTCATTCTATCGGACGCAAGAGGGTTTTCAATGAACATTCTGTGAATATGAATCGAGAAAACGTAAACAATCTATGAAAGGGGCAAACCTCCCGTTTTTCGGGAAATTTGCCCCAGTTTTGTTGGATTTTGAGCGGATTACTCCTGCTCGGTCGGGTACTCGGATTTGCCGGTGATCTTCTTTTTGAGGATCTTCCCCATGCGCTTTAAGGCATACGGTCCGACCAGCTTCAGCATCTCCTCCGCAGTATGCATATCCGATGCCGCAGGGAGATCCCGCGTCAGATGAATCGCGTCGAACTCGCACCGCGTCGTACAAAGCCCGCAGCCGACACACTGATTCAGATCGACGATGCTCGCGCCGCAGCCGAGGCAGCGGCGCGCTTCGACACGGACCTGCTCCTCCGTAAGCGGCAGACGAAGATCGTCAAACGTCTCCCTCGCCTTGCCGGGCTTCTCGCCGGGACGCTGCCGCGCCGCATTGTCGAACGATTCGGGACGCGAAATATCCTCCCGGTTGAACTCGATGAACGTTCTGAGGTCGCGGCCGATCGTCAAAGACTGGCCCGGATGGACGAATCGATTGATCGAAACCATGCCCTGCTTGCCGTCTGCAATCGCGTCAATCGCAAACCGCGCGCCATGGAAGATATCTCCGCCGACGAACACGTCGGGCTCATCGGTCTGATAGGTGACCGGATCCGCTATCGCCGTTCCATTCGGACGGAGCGCAACCTTGCTTCCTTTCAACAGGTCGCCCCACTCGGCGGATTGCCCGATCGCCAGAAGCACGTTCTCACACGGAACCGTGATCGTATCGTTCTCGTCATAAACCGGCGCGAACCGATGGTCCGCATCGTAAACGCGTGTGCAGCGCTTGAAAACGACGCCGACAGCCTTGCCGTCTTGGACGAGCACTTCCTTCGGTCCCCATCCGTTCCGGATCGTGATGCCCTCCTGCTCCACTTCGGCGACTTCGTCCTTTGCGGCCGGCATCTCGTCCCGCTGTTCGAGACAAAGCATCGTGACGCTGCCCTTTGTGCAGCGCAGCGCGGTTCTTGCAACGTCCGCCGCAACGTTTCCGCCGCCGACCACCGCCACGTCGCCGGTCAGCGTTTCACTGCCCTTTTCGTTGACGCGTTTTAAGAACGATACGCCGGACTCAACGCCTTTCGCGTCTTCGCCGGGTACGCCTGCCAGCCTGCCGCCCTGCAAGCCGATCGCAAGATAAAACGCCTTATAGCCCTGCTTTCGAAGCTCGTCGAGCGTAATGTCCTTTCCGACCTCAACGCCGCAGCGAATCTCTACGCCCATGCCTTCAATGATTGCAATTTCCTTTTCAAGCACGCTCTTCTCGAGCCGGAAGTTCGGGATGCCGTTCAGCAGCATACCGCCGGGGCGCCGTTCCTTTTCAAACACCGTAACCGGATAGCCTTCGCTGCGCAGATAGTATGCCGCGGAAAGTCCTGCCGGGCCGGCGCCGATGACGGCAATCGGGAAGTCGGTCCACTGGTTGCCTTCGCCGTTTTCGCAGCGCACCGCAAAGTCCTGCGGGTTCTCCAGCTCCCAGCGCGCCAGGAATTTCTTGATCTCGTCGATCGCCACCGGGTTATCGATCGTACCGCGCGTACAGCGATCCTCGCAGCGCCGGTTGCATACCGCGCCGCACACCGCCGGGAACGGGTTGTCCTGCCGGATCAGCCCTACGGCTTCGGCATACCGTCCCTCCGCCGCCATCTTGATGTACCCCTGCACCGCAATATGCGCGGGGCAAGCGGTCTTACACGGCGCCGTGCCGGTATCGTAGCAGTTCAGCTTGTTCGTGTCACGGTAATTCGGATCCCACCGATCCTCGCCCCAGACGTTGTCATCCGGCAGATCGCGCATCGGATACTTCACGCGTGTTCCGTCCGCTTTGCACAGCTTCTGACCGAGCCGAGCCGCGCCCGACGGGCAGACCTCGACGCACTTGCCGCACGCAACACATTTGGACTTGTCTACGTGCGCGCGATACGCCGAACGCGACATGTTCGGAGTATTGAACAGCTGCGAGGTTCTGAGCCCGTAGCAGCTGCCCGCGGAGCAATTGCAGATGCCGACGATGCGATTCGGGCCGTCGAGGTTCGTGATTTGATGCACATACCCCTTCCGCTCGGCGCGTTCGAGGATTTCCAGAACCTCCTCGCGCGTCACATACTTGGCGTCCTTTCCGCTCTCCACCAAAAACTCGGCAATATCGCCGACGCCGATGCACATATGCCCTTCGATATCGCCGACGCCTTCGCCGCGGATACGCTGCGCCTTGCGGCATGCGCACACCATCGTGCAGAACTTATCGTTCTTGTTGAGCCAATGCGACAGATGCTCGACGCTGACCGACGTCGGGCACGCATCGATCGCCTTCTCGACCGGGATGACGTGCATGCCGATGCCCGCGCCGCCCGGCGGAACGAGCTTGGAAGCGAGCTCCAACGGCTCCTGCGGGGCAAGATTGAACATCGTCGCGACCTCGGGATGCTCATCCGGCAGCGTCTTGTGTTCGACCATGTATTCGCCCGAGCCGACCACCCATTTGGGAACCCAGTACTGAATATGCTGATCCGCATTGTCCCGGTTCTGTTCCAGGATACCGATCCAGAGCAGATGATCGATCACCTTCTGCGCTTCTTCCTCGGTCATGTTGTTGCGCTCGGCAAGCTCCTTTGTCACAAGCCCTGTGCGCCGCTTTTGGAAGCTCAGCAGGAACTTGACCTCCTCCTTGGTCAAAAGCCGGTCTAAAATCCAGAAATCCATATGGTTTTCCTTCATGCCGCCCGGGAGCTTGCGCGGTATATTGTCCGTAATCATCAGCGCAAGCTTTTTGACCAGCTTCGCCTTTTCGGGATCGTCGCAATGATGACCCGTCACCGGATAGTCCCGCTCGTTGACGTGAATCTTCGGATTGACTTCCTGAACCATGCTCTACCTCACACAATCGGAATCTTAATGGTCATATCGGACAACGGATACGTTGCGCATGCGTGGACATAGTTAAAATCCTTATCCGCCGCACGGCGTCCGTCGTTCTCGGGAGAAACGAAGTATTCGCCGGACAGCACCTTCGTTCTGCAAAATCCGCATTCCCCGCTGCGGCAATCGGTCAGCAGAATGATTCCGGCCCGTTCGCAGGCCACAACCAGCGATTCATCCGCCCGCGCAGGGATGACGTCCTTTTGAATGCCGCGTACAACGGTCAACGCATACGTCTCCCCGAGCTTTTCGACCGGATACCCCGGAAGGGATGCCACGTCCTTTGCCTGCCCGAACACCTCAAACCGAATCCTTCTCTGCGGAATGTTCAGCTTTTGAAGCTCTGTGCGCAGGAAGCGATACATCGCCTGCGGTCCGCAGATGAAATACGTTGTATCCCCCGCGCTGTATCTATGAATCAGCTCGGCGGTCAAAAAGCCCTTTTCGCCGGTCCAATCCGGCTCGTCGCCCGAAAGAACGTTCACGACGCGTACGCGCTCGCACTTTATCGCTTCCAGTTCCTCTTTCAGTACGATATCGTCCGAATTCACCGAGCCGTACAGGATCGTCAGGTCGCAATCGAGCGTTCCGTGCGCAATCTCCTTTGCCATCGAAGCAAACGGCGTAATGCCGACGCCGCCCGCCAGTGCGACGACGTTCTTTGCGTCGCGCAGCGGTTCATAGTAGAACTGCCCGAGCCCCATACTCCCCTGCAGCCGGTCGCCGACGCGCAGGCTTTCGTTGATATAATCCGCGATCCATCCGTCGCCCTTCGAACGGCGCACGGTGATTTCCGCAAACCCCGGATCGAGCCGCGCTTCAAACGGCGCGGAGGAAATCGAATACGGGCGGCAAACCACCTTCCCATCGATCACAAAAGCAAGCGAGATGAATTGCCCCGCATAAAAGAACGGCAGCTTTTTCCCGTCGACGCGTTGAAGCCGGATCGTTTTTGCGGTTTTTGACGCGTCCCGAATCTCCGTGACAACAAGGTCAAGCGTTCCGGGATGCCATTCCCCGGCGGTTTCGGCGATCGGATCGACGGTCACAGGCTGATCGGATGCCTTTGCAAACTGTTCCAGTCTCGCCTTCGTCACGCGGGATGCGCCGCCGACATCTTTCAAAAATCCTTTGATCTTCATTTCTGCGCCGCCTCCTTCTTCCTGAGATCATCCAGAACGTTCTTTGCGGCTTTGCGGCCGTTCGTCACGGCCGGGCCCATGCCGTCGCCGGAGATCTGATGCGCCCCCGAAAATTCGAGCCCTTCTATGAATTTCTCCGCTTCCGCGGTTTGCAGCCGCGCGACGATATGATCTTCCATCGTATGCGCATAGCCGTAGATGCATCCGTTCCATGCGTTTGCGTACCGCGCAATCGTCATCGGCGTTTCGATCACAATCTCGAGAACGTGATCCAACAGGTTCACGCCGAGGTATTCGCTCATATCGTCGATCACCTGCCGTGCGACCTCGTGCTTCACGCGGTCGTAGTCCTCGGGCTTCACGGTCTTCCATCCATCTGCCCGCGGAAGCACCGTAATCGAATACGAGCAGGTTCCTTCCGGCGTCACGCCCGGATTGCCGTAATTGTGGCAAATGCAGGTCAGATAATGATACGGCCCGAGCCCCGCCAGATCGGCATAGATCGCATCCGTATCCATCGTGTCGCCGTGGAAGACGCTGTAATCGCGGATGTTCAATTCCTCCGCCGGCCGATCCAGAATCATGATCACGGAGAATGCCGTAAGGCTGATCCGTCTTCCGTTGACCATCCGGATCGCTTCGGGCGGGACCTCCTCGATCGGCTCGATCATCGAAGTATACACTTTGTTCGGATAGGCGGAGCAGATGACATAATCGGCATGGATTTCGTCCCCGCGCGCCGTACGCACGCCATACACCTTCTTATCCTTCACCAAGATCCGATCGACATGCTGCCGGTACTCGATCTGCACGCCCATCGCCTCGGCGCGCTCCGCCATCTTCAGACTCATCTCATGGCTGAGCTTTTTCGGAATGTAAGAACCGTAGCCGACATAATCCGCCATCAGCACCGAGTAGATCGTGAAAGGCAGTTCGGAAAATCCGCTTCCGACGTACATCCAGTACGGCGCAAGCAAATCAAGCGCCTTTTGGGGCAGATCAAATGTATCGAGCACTTCCTTGGTCGAATAGCCTGCCGTTTTTACGAACGCCTCATGCTTCAGGAGCATCTGCACCTTGCTCATCGGGTGGATCGAAAGCTCATTGACCGAATTGAAGACGGTATCGCAGAGCTTCAGCAGTTTCAGCACCTTCTCGTAGCTGCCGGGCGCGACCGCATCGACCTCGCTTGCAAATGTTTTGAGTCCCGGATGCAGCGTCACCTCCAGGCCGGGCAGCGACGCATGATAGCACTCCGGCACCTTCAGCCAGTCGACATCGACGCCCATATCGTCGAAAAATTTTCCGACCTTCAACCGGTTCTTTCGATCGCCGATGGACATCATCTCATGCAGCGTCGCTTCGATCTCCACGCCGCCGCGAACGAAACTCGTCGCAAGACCGCCGGGCAGATTGTGCCGCTCGAGCACGAGCACGTCCAGTCCCTTATCGGCAAGCATCAGCGCCGAGGAGAGACCGGCAAGCGCGCCGCCGATCACGATCACATCATAATGATCCTTATAAAACTTCATACGCGTTTTCCTCCTTCACACAAGACGAGGGAGCGGGTATCCGCTCCCTCCTTTGGGGATGATCAGAAGAACCGTTCGACCAGCTCGCGGGAGTATTCGGCCGTCTCGTCCATATCGCCGAAGCTCATGACCTCGCCGGCATAATAGGTATCATACTTGCCCTGCATCGCTTCGACCTTGTCGTACCAGCCGTCCGCATAGTCCTTGGAGAAGACATGCGGGAAATAATACACGCTCCACTCGTTGACGACGTTGGAAGCCGGGTTGTTCATCGTTTTCAGGTCTTCCAGTACCATCTTGCGGCACTCCTCATACGGAACCTCTTCCGTATTCTTATGCTTGCGAAGCGCATACGTTGTGATGACCTGATCCTTGGTATCTCTCCAACGGCGATAGTACACCATCAGATGGCCGAGCCGATCCGGAACCATGTTGTCGAACACATAGTACGAAATCTCCGGGTGATCCTCGGGCTTCGTTTCGACTGCGAGCACGTCGTACCGCTCATAATCAATCTTGGAGAAGAGTTCCTTCTCGTCCTCACGCGCGTCGAAGTAATCGACCATGCCCTTTTGCCCGTCGGTCCGCTTGTTCGGAATATACAGCGGCGCGGTGACGATAATCTTATCGTATTCTTCCACCTTGCCGTTGACCGTGACGTAAACCTTGCCGTCCTTCCGCTCAACGCTTTCGATCGTGCTGTTCAGCCGCGCGGGATGCTTCAGATGATCGTTCAGCTGCTCCCAGATATACTGTGTTCCGTTCTTCCAGGTCCACAGGTTGATCTTCACGAAGTTCATGCAGGTCTGGAAATCCAGATACTTCACGACGTAGCCTGCCGGGATCTCATCGAAATAGCCGTAGCCGAACGACGTGTACGGCCCGATCCAGATATCCTGAATCAGCTCAACGCCGTTCAACTTGCAGAATTCGTTGAAAGGAAGCGACAGATCCTTCAGGTTCGGGTTCTCGCCCTTGATCGGTTCCCGCTTTGCGCTCGTCTGCGAGAAGCCGTCATACCGGCCCTCCGCAACGCCGCGGTGACCGTTGACGTCATAGCCCTTGTACTTGGTTTCAAGGAGCTCGCCGAACTTTTTGAGCTGCTTCTTCATCTTCAGAAGACGCGGAATCTTAAGGAGGTTCTTCTTCGGCTCAAACGGCTCAATGACCTTGCCCTGGCGGTTCTTATAGTTGCGGTTGAGTTTCGGGCCGTCGTGCGTGATTCCGCAGAATTCCTCTACGTCATGTACCGCATAGTAGCTCGGCACGCCCATGATTGCGCCCATCTCATACCGGCGTCCGTTGTATGTCGGCGACCAGCACTTGCCGCCTACGCGATCGAGGCGTTCGAGAATCGTGTAGTTCTCATAGCCCTTCTGTTCCAGGTACATACCGGCGGACAAGCCGGCCGGGCCGCCGCCGACGATACAGATACGTGTGTTCTTATCCATATGGCTCCTCCTGATCTTTACTGTGCTTTTACACATAACTGTATTATAGCGCATTCGATTTCGTTTTGCATCAGTTTTTCAGAAAAATTTTTGGATTCCGGAAATATTTCTTTCTTTGTCCCGTGCGATATGGTAGAATAAGGCCATAGGAGGTGCTTCGGATGCGTTTTTCTTCGTTTGACGATCTGTTGTCGCGGCAGGCGCTTGCGTTTGGGGATGCCGCTGCGCTTCTTTACGGAGAGCGCGAGCCAAAGCGCTGCTCCTATTCCGAATTGTATGAACGCGTTTCGCGGCAGGCGGAAGCATTCCGCGCTCTGCACAAATCGTGTCTCGGCGTTCTGGCCGACGGCAGTTTTGACTGCGTGATCGCAATCTTTGCCGCCGTAAAAGCGGGGATGCAGGTTGTCCTGTTGGATGACGCGCTGTCCGATGAATTGCTTTTGCGGCTCGTATCCGATACGGATATCGATCAGCTCTATGGCGACCCGGATCTATGCGAAGCGCTCTCCCCCGCCCTGACTGGCGGCGTAACGGACGGCGCGCACCGCATCCTGTTCTTTACCTCCGGCACCACCGACCGTTCCAAAGCCGTTGTCTTAACCGAGCAATCGCTGATGGCCAGCGCGTACAACGGCGGCGCGCTACTCCCGCTCACGCCGAAGGATACGCTTCTTTGTATGCTGCCGCTCGCCCACGTATTCGGATTCGTCTGCGGTCTGCTTTGGGGGCTCTCCTGCGGAGCAACCGTCGCGCTCGGCCGCGGCCCGCGCCATTATTTCGACGATTGTACGTTCTTTCGCCCGACCGCGCTCTCCGCGGTGCCGCTCCTATGGGGATTTCTCTTAAAATACAAGGCGATCAATCCTGAGCTGAAGCTGCTGTTGATCGGCGCGGGCGACTGCAAAAAGCCGCTTTTGGACGCGGCGCAATCGCTCGGCATCCGCGTTTCGTTCGGCTACGGTCTGACCGAAACGAGCTCCGGCGTGGCATTGAGCCTTGGGGACGATCCGTATGCGATGACCGTTTGTCCCGACGATCGGATTACGATTGCGGATGACGACGAAATCCTGATCGAGTCTCCGACCTGTCTGATGCAGGGCTATTACAAAAACCCGCAGGACACCGCAGCAGCCGTTCCAAACGGTGTGCTGCATACCGGCGATCTCGGCCGGTTCGATGAAAACGGGCTGCTGCATATCACAGGGCGCAAGAAGGAGATGCTCGTTCTGCCGGACGGCACAAAGCTGTTCCTGCCGGAATACGAACGTGACTGTGCCGCCGTGCTCCATACCGAAGAGCTGTGCATTGTGCTTTCAAAGGAAGTGCCGACACTGGTTCTCGGGAACATGCCGCAGGGGGACGCGCGGGACATTCTCGCACGGCTCGAACCGGTTCTTCGCGATCGGCCTCGCGGTCAACAGTTGAAAAACGTCCTCTTTACGGCAGAGCCGCTGCCGCGAACCGCTACCGGAAAAATCAAACGTTGGGCGATCCAACGGGAAGGGAACTCCATATGATTACAAGATCGGACATCTTGGAAAAAACACGGGAAGTCATCTATGAGTGCGCCCCCGAGCTGGAGGGGACGCCCCTTGAGGAGAGCACGGTCATCAACACCGATACCGGTGTCGATTCGATGGGCTTTACGCTAATCATCTGCCGTCTCGAAGCGACGTTCGATGTGCGCATCCCGCCGCGGCAATGGCAGAAGCTCTCCACGCTTGGCGACGTCGTCACCGCGATCGAAAAGCGTCTTCCGAACGCATGACCCTCTATCGAACAACCCATACGCTGCTGAGTTCCGACGTGGACGCATCCCGCCGGCTTCGTTTGTCTACGCTGTTTACAATGCTGCAGGAGGCGTCGATCGCGCATACGACCGCGCTCGGCATGGGACGGGATAAGACGCTGGACCGTGGGCTCCTGTGGATCATCACGCTGCAGCAGGCGACGATCCGCCGCCTTCCGCTCTACGACGAGACGATCGAGCTCACCTCCTGGCCGAATCCTTCGATGCACCTCTATTTTCCCCGCAGCTACCGAATCACGGACGCAAACGGAACAGTCCTGGTTGAGGCAAGCGCGCTGTGGGCATTGATGGACCGGGATACGCGCCGGATCGTGTTTCCGGAGGAACACGGAATCGCAATCGAGGGCGCAGCGTTCCCCGATGATCCGCCTTTGCCGCGGCCGCTTCGTCTGCCGGTTTTGGAGCAAGCGCAGTCGCTCGTCGTTCCGTACAGCTATACAGACCTGAATGGACATATGAACAACACGCGATACTTCGATCTTGCGGAGGATCGGATGCCGGACGCGCTGCGCATGCAGAGTATCCAGAAGATTCAGGCCGAGTACAGCGCGGAAGCGCGCGCCAATGAAACGATCACGCTGCGTACATTCGCCGAGGAGCACGTCTTTTCCATGTCCGGAGAAACGGACAAGCGCTTGTTCCGTCTGCAGTTGGAATATCGGTAGGTTGAACGGGCTGTAACGGGCAATCGGGAAGGGGCTTTATGAAACAACTCAAACAAAATCGGATTCTCAGCTTCGTGGCGATCCTGATCGTCTATGCGCTCGCATACGGGATCGGAATTCTTGTGTACCGTCTGCTGCCGTTTGCATACTGGATCAATCTGCTGCTTGCGGACATTGCCGCAACGGTGTTCGTCTTTCTGTTCAGCCTTCTCTTTCGGAACGCGTCGGTCTATGACCCGTATTGGAGCGTCCAGCCGATTGCGATCCTCGCAGCCTTTGCGCTCGACCGTTCCCTGACCCCGATCGGAAATCTGCTGTTGATAGTGGTTTCCGTATGGGGCATTCGGCTGACCGCAAACTGGGTGTATACGTTCCGCGGTCTGGAGCATCAGGATTGGCGGTATACGATGCTCAAAGAGCAGTCCGGCGCATGGTATCCGCTCGTCAACTTCTTCGGAATCCATCTTGTTCCGACCCTGATCGTCTACGCCTGTACCCTGCCTGCGGTCGAAGTCCTTTTATCGGGCGCAGCATGGAACTGGTGGAGCCTTCCGTTTGCGCTTCTGTCCCTCGCCGCAACGGCTCTGCAAGGGATCGCCGATGCACAGCTGCATCGATTTCGCAAATCCAATCGCGGCGGGTTCATCCGCGAAGGGCTTTGGAAGCACGCCCGCCATCCGAATTATCTCGGGGAAATCCTGATGTGGTGGGGCATTGCGCTCGCATCCGTCCTTGCGCTGCGCG
>ONLX01000068.1 GCA_900318765.1 uncultured Eubacteriales bacterium | reverse complement strand
GCTCATCATAAAAGTATTGAATCTCCCGAAGTCTTCCGGAGGAAAAGAGCAGCTCATAGACCGTTCCGTCCTCCAGGTAGATATCCAGCGTCGCATTCCAGGTATCGTAGGTTGCGTTCCAATCCACGTCCTTGACCGCGGAGCCTTCCCGCCCGCGCCCGAGCGAAGCAAACCACGGCGCAAGCTGTTTGACAAATTCGAGATACGTTTTTTCAAACTCCTCCGAGGTAATCCGATCGATGTTCGGTTTCAATTCGGGGAGCGCGCTGCCTTCGCCGCGCGCAAGGCTTCCTTTCATCGAAAGCACGAGGCCGCTTTGCGCTGCAATCTTCAGATACAGGTCCTTAATCTTGACCTCCCAGTAATCCTCGCGTGCGCCCGACCGATCGAGATACGCCGTAACCTCCGCTTCGCCCTCATACGATTTTCCGACGATCATCCGATAGAATTCGTTCACCGCATCCAGCACCTGCTGTTTGGTCAGGTTGTCCGCATGATTGGCTTCGAGCGTATTCGGTTCCGTTTTCTCAAACGACTCGGGTGCGGATACCGGTTCAACGTAGGTCAGGGAATGTCTCACGTCTGCAGGGAAATAGACATACTCGCCTGCGCAGATTCGGTCCGGATAGACGCTGACCGAATACACCTTTCCGTAGGCATACCCGATGCCGACAATCGTCCCGTCCGTAGCGGGAATTCCGTTCATCACTGCGGATTGTACCGTACGCGTTTTCTTCAGCGTTTCAAAGACCGAATCCTCGATCGCCTTCCGCTCCTCGCCGGTCGGATTCATCTCGGGATGCATGCGATAATCCGGCTCCCACGCGGTATCCGCATTCAGCAGCGCTTCGGTCTCCCGGTCGAGGGTGATAATCGTCATCATATCGCGAATCTGAATCACCGACGGACGAATCCCGTCGTCCTTCGAGTATTGAATTACAATCGGTTCAAACAGATAACAACCGAGCAGCTCGTGTGCGTAATGATTTGCAACGGAATACAGTCTCTCAATTTCGGCCTGATCCGTGCAGGTTTCCCATTGCATCGTCTTTTCGCGCTCCTCTGTGCCTCGCGAGAACGGGAGGGCAAATGGGATATCGCGGCTTCTGCGCTGACTGAGGTTCAGAATATTCTGATCGATCGCAATCGCAAGATCACGATCCGCAATCGAAGTTTCCAGCGTCGGCGTCGGCGTCAGATACGGCAAAAGTTCCGGTTCGTTCGGCTTTTCCGTTTCCTCCGCACGGTTCTCTTCCTGCTCAGAATCAGCTTCGGCGGCTTTGGTCGATTCCTCTGTTCCGGCTGCAAGCGTCTGAATTGCCTGTTCCTTTGCGGTCGGCAGTACCGCACAGGCGACCGCCGTAATTGTCAAAAGTGCTGCCGCCAACGTGATCAGCAGGCTGATCCAAAAGGGTTTATGCAAATTCAACCATTGTTTCATGTTTTTATACTCCTTTCCTTGTCTGACTCCATTGTAGCAAACACAATGTAACAGAGTCCTCACCGACTTGTTTCGGAGTTGTAAAATCGAAACGTCACGGTCGTGCCCTCTCCGATTTTGGATTCATATCGCAAAACGGCATGATGCGCAGCGGCAATCTCGTGGCACAGCGGAATTCCGAGTCCGCTCCGAACGTTTTGCGGGAGCGGATGATGGGCCGGATCGTTTGCATAGGCAAGCTGTTCTTCCGTCATCCCGCATCCGCGATCTTGTACAACGAACAAATCCGAGGCGAGCGTAAGCGTTGTTTCTGTGCTCCCCGCCTTCTCAGCATTGCCGATCAAGTTGTCCAGCAGGCTGATCAATAAGCTCCGATCTCCGTACGCTGCGTCCCCCTCTCTTCGAACTGCAACCGACGGCCATGTCCATTCCATATGCTGCTGCAACGCTTCCAAAGGGATCCGTTCGCGCAGGATTCCGCTCTTATCGTTCATCGTCAGAATCTTCCCGACAATGTCCTTCAGTCGGTCGCACTCCGATACGATATAGGAGGTCGCGCTGTGACGCTGCTGTTCGGAAAGATTCCCGATCGCAAGCAGTTCGCCGTATCCGCGGATGGCCGTAAGCGGCGTTCGCAGCTCATGCGCAAGCCTGCTCAGCGGTCGATTGATGCGCAGCATCGTAGAATACAGCGCCGCGTTGACAAGTAAGCAGAGCAAAAAGCAGATCCCGATTGCCGTGATTCCCTGCCGCCATGCAGCCGCGCCCACATCGGAAACATCCTTGATGTACGTTAGTGTTTTTCCCTGTCCGAGATCGTCCCCGATCGCAATATAGGTCTGTCCGTTTTCCCGCACCCAGCGGAGCGATCCGGGCATTGCGGGCAGATCGAACGGGAGCGTATTCAATAGGGGATCGTCCCCATTTGCTTCGATCCGAAGATACGATCCTCCTTCGGCATAGTACGCAGCGAACCGTTCCATTGCAATGCGGTTCAGCTCCGGATCGCGCTCCGACTTGGAATCTTTGCGCTCGGTTTCCCGCAAAAACATGGTATCATAGATGCCGGCGATCGATTTTTCCTCGAGCAGCGCAGCGTCGCGCGCGGAGCTCAGGGTCCCCCGTATGACCGGCGCAATCAGAATTCCGACGCACGCAAACAGCACCGCCGTGAACAGCAGTGCGGTAAAGAAATAGTTTTTTTGCCAAATCTTCATCTGCGATCCTCAAAGCGGTATCCGCATTTATAGACGGTTTTGATCTGATCATCCAATCCGAGTTTTTTCCGCAGCCGCTGCACGTGCACGTCAATCGTGCGCGTTTCGCCGAAGAATGTGATGCCCCATGCGTCGCGCAGGATCTGCTGCCGCGATACCGCGATGTTCCGGTTCCGAATCAGAATCTCCAGCAAAGAGAACTCCTGCGCGGTGAGGTCCACGATCTGCCCGCCCTTTGTTACGGTTTTGGCATGGAAATCCACCTCGATATCGTCAAACGAATAGCGGTCCTCCATCCGAAGCGTGCGGCGCAGTACAGCGTTGACGCGCATCAAAAGCTCCTGCGTTTCAAACGGTTTGACAAGATAATCGTCCGCCCCGAGCTCAAAGCCTTTCACTTTGTCGCGCGTTTCGCCGAGTGCCGTCACAAAGATCGCCGGAACGGTGCGCATATCCCGATACAGGGAAAACCCATCCGTATCGGGCAGCATGACATCCAAAAGCAGCAGATCGAACGCATTTTCCCGAAACAGGGTTCGTGCCTCCCGTCCAGTTCGCGCCTGCAGCACCGTATGCCCGATCATCGTCAGGTTCCATGCGATCAGGTCATTGATCGCCTGTTCATCTTCCACAACCAATATCATAGCCATGGTTACAGTATATCATAGAATCCGAAAAAAGTTGTAACAGGGTTGTAAAACCTCCTGTTCGGTTCGAACGGTTCCGGTGTAGAAATTCGGTAAAAACGGCTTGACAAACACGGGGTTTCGATTGATAATAAATCGATAGAGTTTTTTGGGAGGAAATGCATATGGCAACTGGATATACCATGGATAAAATCGTCGCCCTTTGCAAAGGTCGCGGCTTTATTTTTGCCGGCAGCGAGATTTACGGCGGTCTCAGCAATACCTGGGATTACGGTCCGCTCGGCGTCGAGCTGAAGAACAATGTCAAAAAGGCATGGTGGAAGAAATTCGTTCAGGAGAGCCCGTACAACGTCGGTCTCGATGCGGCGATTCTGATGAATTCGGAGACGTGGAAGGCCTCCGGTCACCTTGGCGGATTCGCCGACCCGTTGATGGACTGCCGCGAATGCAAGGAACGCTTCCGTGCAGACAAGCTGATCGAGGATTGGACGGCCGAAAACGGCGTTGCCCTCGAGAAGCCGATTGACGCGTTTACGCAGCCCGAGATGAAAGCGTTCATCGAAGAGCATCAGATCCCCTGCCCCACCTGCGGCAAGCACAACTTCACCGATATCCGTCAGTTCAACCTGATGTTCAAGACATTCCAGGGAGTTACCGAGGATGCGAAGAACACGGTTTACCTGCGTCCCGAAACTGCGCAGGGCATCTTTGTGAACTTTGCGAACGTACAGCGCACGACGCGCAAAAAGCTCCCGTTCGGCATCGGCCAGATCGGCAAATCGTTCCGCAATGAAATCACGCCGGGCAACTTCATTTTCCGCGTACGGGAATTTGAGCAGATGGAGCTTGAATTCTTCTGCGAACCCGGAACGGATCTGGAATGGTTTGATTACTGGCGCAGCTACTGCCGCAACTTCCTGCTTTCGATCGGCATTCAGGAAAAGAACCTCAGAACGCGCGATCATGATCCCGAGGAGCTGGTATTCTACTCCAAGGCAACGACGGACTTTGAGTTCCTCTTCCCGTTCGGTTGGGGCGAACTTTGGGGCGTTGCGGACCGCACCGATTACGACCTGACGCAGCATCAGAACGCGTCCGGCAAGGATCTGACCTACTACAATCCCGAGCGCAACGAGCGATATATTCCGTACGTGATCGAGCCGTCGCTCGGCGTGGAGCGCACGGTTCTGGCTGTGCTCTGCAATGCATATGAGGAGCAAGCGCTTGAAAACAATGACGTTCGCACCGTTCTGCATCTGCATCCGGCGCTTGCGCCGTTCAAAGCTGCGGTGCTTCCGCTTTCAAAAAAGCTCGGTGAAGGCGCTTCCGAGGTGTATCGGATGCTCTCCAAGGACTTCATGGTGGATTACGATGAAACCGGTTCCATCGGTAAGCGTTATCGCCGTGAAGATGAAATCGGCACGCCGCTTTGCATCACGTATGACTTTGACTCCGTGGAAGACGGCTGCGTCACCGTGCGTGATCGCGATACGATGGAACAGGTGCGTATCCCGATCGGCGAACTGAAATCGTACATCGAAGCGCGTCTGGACTTCTGACCAACCCGCCTCCCCCTTTCGGGAGGCTTTTTCGTATGGAACTGAACGGAATTATTCAAAACATCATCTATCGAAATGCTTCAAACGGATATACCGTTCTTTCCGTGCTGCCTGATTCCGGAAAGCAGCCCGTCACGGCAGTTGGCAAAATGCCGCTGCTCGATATTGGCGATACCGTCGCGATGGAAGGCGAAATGACCTATAATGCGCGGTTCGGTTCGCAGTTTGCGGTTGCATCCTACTCGCGTGTTGCGCCGTCTACGGAAAGCGCGATCATAGCGTATCTTTCCAGCGGAGCGATCCGCGGCATCGGTCCGAGTCTCGCAAAAACGATTGTTTCCGAATTCGGCCTTGATACACTGCAGATCATCGAACATGAGCCGGATCGGCTCTTGTCCGTAAGCGGCATCGGTGCTAAAAAAGCGGCTATGATTGTCGACTCCTATCGGGAAAACACGCAGCTGAGAAACGTTCTTTTAGCGCTCGAACCGTACGGAGTAACGGTCAATCAGGCGAACCGCATGATTCAGGTTTACGGGGACCTGTGCCTTGCCAAGATTCAGGAAAATCCATATCAGTTGATTGACGATATCGACGGAATCGGTTTTTTGACCGCAGATCGAATCGCGCAGAACGTAGCAGGGTTTGAGACGGATTCCCTTGCGCGGCTGCAAGCCGGAATCCGCTATGCGTTGACGCGCGCCAAAGAGGAACGTGGCGATATGTTTGTTCCGCAGACCGAACTGGTCACAGAGGCAAAGAAGCTGCTTGGGGCGGATGCGCAGATGTTGGCGGATACGATCGACTGGATGCTGGACGGCGGAGACCTTGTTCGCGAGCAGGTCGATGAGACGGACGCAATCTTTTTGCCGTACCTCAGCAAAATCGAGGATTATCTTGCAAAGCGTCTGCTCCGGCTTCGCGCCGCGCCGCCTGAAATCATCTGGGATATCTCCGCCTATGAATCGGAGCTGCATCTGGAGCTATCCGGTCAGCAGCGAGAGGCCGTTGCAAAAGCGCTGAACGCAGGGCTTCTGATTCTGACCGGCGGTCCCGGAACCGGCAAGACAACGATCATCCGATTCATCGCGCATATGATGCAGGAAGCGGGCTATGCCGTTGCGTTGACCGCGCCGACCGGCAGAGCCGCCAAGCGAATGAGTGAAGCAACCGGATTCGATGCCTGTACGATCCATCGTCTTTTGGAATACATTCCCGGGGAAGGCTTTACACGCAACGCCGAAAACCCGCTGCTTTACGATATGGTGATCGTTGACGAGATGTCCATGGTGGACGCGCCGTTGATGTATGCGCTTTTAAAGGCGGTTTCCGACGGGACGCGTATGATTCTTGTCGGGGACAGCGATCAACTGCCGCCCGTCGGCTGCGGAAGCGTACTGCTTGACGCGATCCGCTCCGATCGGATTCCGACCTGTCGACTGACGGAGATTTTTCGTCAGGCACAGCGCAGCCGGATCGTTCAGAATGCGCATCTGGTCAACGAGGGCCGAATGCCGATTCTCGTTTCGGATCAATCCGATTTCCTGTTTGAAGAATTACCGAACCCGGATCGGATTCTGAATCGCATTACCGACCTCGTTCTTTCGGAGCGGGACCGGCTCGGAACCGATGAGCCGCTCATGGATGTGCAGGTACTTGTCCCGATGAAAACAGGGCCGCTCGGTGTCGTCGCCTTAAATACGCATCTGCAAAGCGTTCTGAATCCGCCTTCGACAGAGAAACGGGAGCGCGCCTATGGGGAAACCGTCTTCCGCGAAGGCGATAAGATTATGCAGATTCGGAACGACTATAAGCTCGAATGGCGCAAGCGTGAACGCGGCGGAACGTATTCCGAAGGCATCGGCGTCTTCAACGGTGATCTCGGAACGCTCGTTGCGCTCGATCCGTCCGCAAAAACCGGAACGGTGGTATTCGATGACGGTCGTGTTTGCCTGTATGACTACACCAAATTTGATGAGCTCGAGCTTGCGTACTGTATTACGATTCATAAAAGCCAGGGCAGCGAATTTCGTACCGTGCTGCTTCCGTTGGCAGGCGGGCCTCCGATGCTGCTGACGCGCAATCTCTTATATACCGCTATCACACGCGCCAAAAAGCTTGTCTACTGTGTCGGCCGCTCGGATACGATTGCGCGAATGGTCTATACAAAGCAGCGCAGCGAGCGACGGACTTCTCTTCGCCAGAGGTTGATCGAATATGCGACGCTCCTATCATAATCGGGTTACGGACGCTGTGCTCGATCTGCTCGCGCCCGGACCGTATCATTGCTTTGCGTGCCGGCGCGAAGCCGTCGTCGATACAGAGGGACTATGCGAGGAGTGCCGGGAGCAGATTCTGCTCTATCCCTCCCCGTCGTGTCTGCAGCCGCTCGACGGACTGTTCATCGGACTGCAATACACCGAACCGATCAAGCACGCCATTCTTTCCATGAAGATGCACGGAAACCGCCAGTTTGCGCCGTTTTTGGCACAATACCTTTCCGTTCCGAAAGAATGGAAAGCAGACATTCTGGTTCCGGTCCCGATGCATCCGGCACGTCGGTTCCTTCGCGGGATGAATCACAGCGAGCTGTTGACGCAGTATCTTTCCGTTCAGGAAGACCTTCCCTATTCCTCTGCGCTGCTGCTCAAATCGCGCTATACGTTCGGGCAGAAACGCATTCTGGATCCCGCTGCACGCCGCAGGAACATTCGAAACAGCTTCACGGCCGATCCCGCCTGCAAAGGGCTGCGCATCGTCCTCGTGGATGATATCTTTACGTCCGGGGCAACCGTATATGAATGTGCCAAAACGCTCAAATGCGCAGGGGCAGCGCGGGTTTATGCCTGCTGCGTTGCGTCGCGCAAGCATTGACGGCGGGCTGCGTACTTATCATGCGTCGCCTTCCCGCCGCGAATATGCCGTTCCGCTTTGTTGATATCCAAGATGGCGCGAACTTCCTTTGCAACAGCCGGATGCAGGCTTTCCAGTCGGGAAGTGACATCCTTATGTACCGTGCTTTTGCCTGCATGCAGCGCGCGCGCTGCGTCACGTACCGTTGCGCGATGCTCCAAGATATAATTTGCTTCCGCCATAATACGTTCTTCCAATTCGTACAAACCGATCTTCCCCCCAATTTCAATGAGAAACTCCCATATACTGTGGTACAGTGTATGGGAGTCGGTTTGTCGTTATGCGAACTCAATAAGCTTCAATATTGATTTTCTTCAGATCCGTTGCGGCGATTGCATCCAGGTGCGCGTTTGCAATCGTCTGAAACGCGATATCGTCGTCACTGACGAAATAGGAAACCGTCGAGCGCTCGTCACACGCGCGGATCGGAATCGTTTCCCGCAGCGTCTTGGCAAGCGCCGTTCCGATATTCAGCAGCTTTACGCCCGGCAGATACGTTCCGATGCCCTCCGCCAAAAACGGGTAGTGCGTACATCCTAAGATCAACGTATCCGTATCGGTGTTTCGGATCGGGCTCAGATAACGTTCAATCGTCAATTCCGTAATCGGATCGCGTTCGGAAAACCCATTTTCAATCAGCGGAACGAAGAGCGGACATGCGATGCCGGTGATCGTCAAACCGCTGCGCACACGTTCCAGCTCCTTTGCGTATGCCCCGCTCTGTACCGTAGCCTTTGTTCCGAGCACGCCGATGTGACCGGTTTTTGTCATGTTTGCCGCTTCCTTTGCGGCCGGAGCGATCACGCCAAGGATCGGAATGCGATACAGGCTTTGCAATCGATCAAGACACGTTGCGCTCACGGTTCCGCACGCAATTACGATTGCCTCCACCCCGCGCGAAAGCAGAAACCGTACGTCCTGCTCTGCATAGCGGGCAATCGTCTCCGGTGTACGGGATCCGTACGGCACCCGCGCCGTATCGCCGAAATATGTGATTTCCAAGCCTGTGTTGTATTTGCAGATCTCATTCAAAACGGTCAAGCCGCCGAGACCGCTGTCAAACACACCGATTTTCGTTCGTTCCATAGTCCTCTCCGATCGCAATCCATTGCGCGTATTATATCATAGATGCAAAACGGTTTCAAGCGCTCTCCTTCGGTTTGTGAAAATAGCGTCTCGTTGCCGATACGACAACATCCGACAGCAGCAAAAGGGAAATCAGATTCGGTACGGTCATGAGAAGATTGAACCACTCGGCCATCTGCCAGACGAGATCGAGTCTCAGAATGCTTGCAACCGGAATTGCAAACAAAAACGCAGCACGATAACCCCCTCGCGCGCGCGTTCCGAACAGCTCCGAAAAGCACCGTTCTCCGTAAAGATGCCACGTCAGGATGCTTGACAGAGCAAAACAGTCGAGAACGACACAGAGCAGAACCGAGGCTATATCCGTTCCGAAAACCGTTGCCAAGGCCGCTCTGACAAGCTCTGCGCCGCTCGGCGTCCCATACGGGATTTGAACGCTTGCGTTCCCGTAAGCGGGAAGCAGGATGGTAAACGCCGTTACGGTACAAACCACCATGGTTACAAAGAACACTTCGAATACGCCGTAAAAACCCCGGCGCACGGATGAATCGGCGTCTGAAGCCGCATAGGCGAGCGGAGCAGAGCCGAGCCCTGCTTCATTGGAAAAAACGCCGCGTCCGATGCCTTTGGAAACCGCGTTCCATAGCCCGATACCTGCTGCCGCGCCGAGAACGGAACGAGGGCAAAACGCAGCCTGAAGGATCTCTCCCAAAGCAGTGGGAATCCATCTTGCATAGCGGATCGCAACCGCGCCGGTTGCCAGCAGGTAGGCCGCGCTCATCAGCGGTACCAGTTTTTCCGCGACGGATCCGACGCGTCTTGCGCCGCCCCTCGTCCAAATGCCGATCAGAGCTGCCGTCACAATTCCAATCACAAGCGCGATGACCGATGAGTCCATCGGCAAAACGGATCGAAGCACATGTACGGTTGCATCGGCAATCGTATGCATCTGCACCATGTTCCCGATCCCGAAAGATGCCAGAACCGTAAACAATGAAAAAGAGGTTGATAGCACCGCTCCGATCGGACCGAACCGATCCCGGATCGCGATCATCGTTCCGCCGTGCCAAGTTCCGGCCGCGTCACGGTAGCGCGTTTCCATCGTCAGGACGATCTCGGCATATTTGGTCGCCATGCCGAACAACGCGCTGATCCACATCCAAAAGACCGCGCCGGGACCTCCGAGCGCAATCGCTCCGGCCACACCCGCAATGTTCCCCGTTCCGATCGTTCCCGCAAGCGCGGTTAACAGCGCCTGCCGCGCGGAGATGCCGCTTTGACCGGACGATTTCTTTTTTCGAAAAACATCCGAAACAATTCGTTTTCCATAGCGTATCGGAAAGCATCCGAGGCGAATAAAAAACCAAATCCCGGTAAACAGCAGCAGTACCATGACCGGCGCATCCCACGGGATGTTCCGAAGAACGTTCAAAGCAATCCTCATACTGCATTCTATTCATCTTCGCGTCCAAATACGGCTTGAAACCGAAACGGATTTGGATTATACTGAGGCCATGCAGTATGAACTTCATTTTGTCGATACAATCGATTCTACCAATAACGCGGTCAAAGCTCTAGCACAAGCCGGCGCGTCGGAAGGGTTTGTTCTGATTGCCGATCATCAGACCGCAGGCCGCGGAAGGCTCGGGCGTTCGTTCTATTCGCCCTCCGGAAGCGGGCTGTACCTATCCATTCTGCTGCGGCCGGAAGGAGCGATCCCCCCTGCCTCCCTCACGTGCCTTACCGCCGCTGCGGCAGCCGAAACCGCGCTTCAATTCGGGGTTGACTGCCGGATCAAATGGGTAAATGATCTGTACCGCGCGGATCGCAAAGTTGCAGGGATCCTGACCGAAGGCGGTCTTCTGACGGACGGATCGTATTCCTATGCCGTTGTCGGTATCGGATTCAATTTATGCGTCCCGCCCAAGCTGCCTGCAGAGCTTCGCGACATCGTAGGCGGACTCTTTGATGAGCCTGTTATTGAGCAGCAGCGTCATGCGTTTTTGAAATCGTTTCTATCCCGGTTCGCTGCATATTATGAAACGCTTCCCGAAATTTCGTTCCGGGAAGCGTATTGCAAACGTCTGAATGTCTTTGGAAGAGCCGTGTCCTTTTGGCACGGCGGCGTGCAGCGAACCGGTATTGCCGAAGCGATCGACCCGCAGTTTCGGCTGCTTGTTCGTTCCGGCGAAGAACTCGTTCCTTTGGAGCGCGGTGAAGTGACGTTTCTGTAACGCTTATCCGTTCAGAAAGCGGCGCACTTCCTTTGCCGCATCGCGATACATCTTCTCCTCATCGATCCGAAGTATTTTTCCATCCGATACCGTGCAGATACCGTTGACAAACACCAGATCGCACGGCCTGTGATACCCGACGGTTCCGAACAGATTCATCGGATCATCCTCCGCGCAGACCGTATCCATGCCCTTTCGGATTGCAAAGACATCCGCTGCCTTTCCGACCTCGATCGAACCGATGTCGTCCCTTCCGAGAACGGCCGCTCCGCCCGCTGTCGCCATCTTCAACAGATCGTATCCGGACGGTGCCTGATCGCCCCAGGTCAGCCGATGCAGCAAGAATGCCGTGCGAATTTCTTCAAGCAGATTGCTCGCATCGTTGCTCGCGGAACCGTCCACTCCGAGTCCGACCGGAATCTTCCGCTTCTGCATTTCCGAAATCCGCATTACGCCGCTTGACAGCTTCATATTGGAGCAGGGGCAATGCGCAATCTTGGTCCCCGTCTCCACGATCCGATCAAGCTCTTCATCGTTGAAGTGAATGCCGTGCGCATAAAACACATCGGTCCCCGTCCAGTTCACCGATTCCATATACGCAAACGGGCGCATGCCGAACCGTTCCGTCGTATATCGCTCCTCGTCAAGCGTTTCACATAGATGCGTATGAAGCTGAACATGATAGGACCGGGCGAGCGCAGCGCTTTCTTTCAACAGCGTTTCTGACACAGAAAACGGCGAGCACGGGGCCAGGACGACGCGACGCATCGAATAGGCGGACGAATCGTGATACGTTTCGATCACGCGTGACGAATCCCGCAGAATTTCATCGACACTCTGGACAACGCTGTCCGGCGGCAGCCCGCCGTCCTTGACGGATAAATCCATGCTTCCGCGGGAGGCATGCAGCCGGATGCCGAGCCGCTCGGCAGCTTCCGCCTGCGCGCCGATCAGATCGCCCGCACCGGAAGGAAACACATAATGGTGATCGAAACAGGTGGTGCAGCCATAGCGCATCAGCTCGGCCATGCCGCAGAGCGAACTGAAATACACCGTGTCGGCATTCAGGTTTTTCCAGATTTCATAAAGCGCCTTCAGCCAATCGAACAGCTCATAGTTCTGCACCGATGCAAGGTTGCGTGTGAAGTATTGATACAGATGATGGTGCGTATTGACAAGGCCGGGATATACGAGCATTCCGGTACCGTCGTATTCGCGATCCGGTGTCTGATTCCATGTGCCGATCCGCGCAATCACCCCGTCCAAAAACCACAAATCACAGTTTCGATAGACCGTATCCGCCCCGTCGCACGAGACGATGGTATCGACATGTCGTAATCGTGTCAGCATCTTCTTCCCCCCTTTGTATCAGTTTAGCAAACTACTTGAAAAATGTAAAGAAGTCCTGTATAATGGTTTCGATTTTTGAGAGGACTTTTTGGCTTTGATTCAGTTTGATCACGTTGTTTTTCAGTATGAAGAATCCGTTCAGCGCGCGTTGGACGACATTTCGCTTACGATCGAAGATGGAGCATTTGTAGCCATCGTTGGGCACAACGGCAGCGGCAAAAGTACGCTTGCAAAGCATATCAACGGTCTCCTTCTGCCCGCATCCGGCACCGTCACGGTGAACGGGCTTGATACCAAGGATGAGAAGAATATTCTGCCGATCCGTCAACAGGTCGGCATCGTTTTCCAAAATCCCGATAATCAGATTGTAACGACGATCGTCGAAGAAGATGTTGCGTTCGGGCCGGAGAACCTCGGCGTTCCGCCTGAGCAAATTCGCATTCGTGTGGATGAGGCACTCGATACTGTCGGCATGCGAGATTATGCCGAGCGCGCGATCCATACTCTTTCCGGCGGTCAGAAGCAGCGCATCGCAATCGCCGGGATGCTTGCGCTGCGTCCCGGGATTCTTGTGATGGATGAAGCAACCGCCATGCTCGACCCACGCGGACGAGCGGAACTGATCGCGACGCTGAAAGAGCTGCACGCAAGCGGACTCACGGTGATCATGGTCACCCAATACATGGAAGAAGTCACCGAGTGCGATCGCGTGATCGTCATGAATCACGGTAAGATTGCAAAGGAAGGAACGCCCGAAGACGTTTTTCGGGACAAAGCGCTCCTGCAATCCTGTTCTTTGGCCGAACCGGAAGCGATTCGGCTTGCCGACCGCTTACGGGAGTTCGGCGTACCGATCTCCGAACGGGCAATGCGATCCGAGACGATCGCGGAGGAACTATGCCGATTGTTGTAAACGATCTATCCTATCAATACGGAACCCCGGGAAATACGCAGTTTGCGCTTGAGCACGTCTCCTTCACCGTAGAGGAAGGCGCATTTTTGGGCATTGCCGGCCATACAGGCAGCGGAAAATCAACGCTCGTGCAGCATCTGAACGGGCTGATCCCGAGTGCGGCCGGGCATGTGACGGTTGACGGGCATGACCTTGGCGACAAAGCGGAACGAAAGCTTGCGCGTTCCCTCGTCGGGATGGTGTTTCAATATCCCGAATACCAGTTGTTTGCCGAAACGGTCTACGACGATGTTGCGTTCGGGCCGAAAAACTTGAAGCTTTCGGAAGACGAGATCCGTGAACGCGTTCTGACCGCGCTGCAGCGCGTCGGCCTCGATCCGGATACGTTCAAGGATAAATCGCCGTTTGAGCTCTCCGGCGGTGAGAAGCGCCGTGCGGCGCTTGCCGGCGTGCTTGCGATGCGCCCGAAATATCTGGTACTCGATGAGCCCATGGCAGGGCTTGATCCGAACGGGCGCAGCGCGATCCTAAAAATTTTGGACCAGCTTCGCCGCGAGGATGGATGCACGATCCTGATGATCTCCCATTCGATGGAAGATCTTGCTCGCCACGCGACGCGGATGATCGTGCTCGATCGTGGAAAAATCGCGTTCGACGATACGCCAGAGCAGGTATTCGAACACGCCGAAGAGCTGTTTGCGCTCGGACTTTCCGTTCCGCAGATGACCTATCTGTCCATGCTGCTCCGGCAAAAGGGGTTCGATGCGCCGTCGGTCTATAACGATGAAACCGCTCTGCTCGAGTGGATCGAAGGGAGGATCCGTCATGCGTGACATCACCCTCGGTCAATTTATCGCCGGCAATTCGCTGATTCATCAATGCGATCCGCGCACCAAGATTGTGATTATGATCGTGTACATCGCGATGGTCTTCTTTGTGGAGTCGATCCCGGCTTTTGCGATTCCGTTCGTGTTTCTGATCGTGTCGCTGCTCCTGTCGAAGATTCCGGTGTCTTACATTTTAAAATCGCTCAAGCCGATCCGGTTGCTCCTGATCTTCATGTTCATCCTGAACCTGTTCTTCACAACGGGGAAACATGAAATCTTCCATATCTGGAAGTGGTCGTTGACGTGGGAGGCGATCTACCAATCGTTTTTCATCACGATTCGGATCGTTCTGCTCGTGACCGGCGCCTCAATGCTGACGCTGACGACGTCTCCGATCAAACTGACGGACGGAATCGAGCGGTTGATGAACCCGCTGCGCGTTTTCCGGTTTCCTGCGCATGAGCTTGCCATGATGATGACGATCGCTCTGCGTTTTATTCCGACGCTGATCGAAGAATCGGATAAGATCATGAAAGCGCAGCTTTCTCGCGGCGCGGATCTCGAATCCGGTAATTTATTTACCCGCATCAAGAGTATGATCCCGATCCTGATTCCGCTGTTCGTTTCCTCCTTCCGGAAAGCGGATGAGTTGGCAACCGCTATGGAGTCGCGCTGCTATCACGGCGGCGACGGGCGGACGCGTTTGCATTCCCTGAAATTCGGGAAGCAGGACCTCTTTGCAGGACTGATGACGCTCGGCTTCTTTGGAGCGACGCTTGCCGTATTTATCATTTGGTAATATGAGAAGAATCCGCATGATCCTTGCATACGACGGAACGAATTACGTCGGCTGGCAAACGCAGCCGAACGGTATTACCGTGCAGGAAACCGTCGAACATGCGCTCTTGGAAGTCACCAAGCAGCAGATTGCGCTGCACGGATCTGGTCGCACGGACAGCGGCGTACACGCAAAAGCGCAGGTGGCGCATTTCGACACGGATGTACGCATGGCAGCCGATAAGTTTGCAATCGCGCTCAATATGCATCTTCCACCCGATATCCGCGTACTGTACACCGAGGAATGCGATCCGGAGTTTCACGCGCGCTTCTGCGCGAAAAAGAAGCAGTACTGCTATCGGCTGCATGTCGCGCCGCATGCCGACGTCTTTTCCCGCCGGTACGCTCTGCAGCTGCATCATATCCCCGATTTCGAGGCGATGCAGGCCGCCGCAAAGGATGTGATCGGAACGCATGATTTTCGCGCGTTTATGTCCTCCGGTACGACCATGGAAAACACAGTGCGCACCGTGGAATCCTCCGAATGGCTGCGGGACGGCGCGAATTGGACGTATACCGTCACCGGAACCGGTTTTCTGTACAATATGGTGCGTATCCTCGTGGGTACTATGCTTGCGATCGGGGCGCATCAGCTTCCGGTCGATGCAATCCGCAAAGCTCTGGAAACGTTGGATCGCTCCGATGCCGGTCCGACGGCCCCTGCCCACGGGCTGACGCTTGCCCGCGTTCTGTATCCGGATTTCGATACGGAGGAGGTGCTTTCCCGTGAACGATGAACAGGGAATGCTCCTTGCGCTCGAGGAAGCCGAAAAAGCCTTGCAGGAAAATGAGGTCCCGATCGGCGCAGTGGTCGTAAAGGGCGAATCGGTCGTCTCCCGTGCGCACAATCTCTGCGCCAAATTGAACGACCCGACGCAGCATGCCGAAGTGCTCGCTTTAAGGGAAGCATACCGCGCATGCGGTTCGCTTGCACGCTGTACGATGTATGTTACGCTTGAGCCATGCGCGATGTGTGCCGGGACGCTTCTGAACCTGCGCCTTCCCCGCCTTGTCTACGGGGCATTCGCGCCAGTCACCGGGTGCTGCGGATCGAAAATCGATCTGACCGATCATTGGTTTGACGCAAGTACAGAGACTGTAGGCGGCATTTTGGAAGCGGAATGCGCCGCACTGCTTTCGCAATTCTTCTCCGATCTGCGCCGAATTTGAATTTCCGCAAAATTCGGTATTGCTTTTTTGCTTCGGATGCGGTATACTTCATCTGTTGAGCAAAATTGGAGAGATGTCCGAGAGGTCGATGGTGCAGCACTCGAAATGCTGTGTCCCGATAAGGGACCCTGGGTTCGAATCCCAGTCTCTCCGCCAATTCAATCACCCCAAGGGGTGATTTTCTTTCATTCAATCAGAGGTTGCCGATGGAGTACGAGTCCCTTTGTGAACAAATTCAATCGCTCGCCGAAGCCGAGCCGCACTATGTTCCGCTGCTTGCCAATGCCGCAGCGCTCCTGTATGACGCGCTGCCCGATCTGAACTGGGCGGGGTTCTATCTGATGCGCGGCAATCGGCTGGTTCTCGGCCCGTTTTGCGGCAAGGTTGCCTGCATCCACATCGCGCTCGGAAAGGGCGTTTGCGGGACTGCCGCATCCCAAAATCAAACGCTTGTTGTTTCGGACGTGCATGCGTTCCCCGGGCATATCGCGTGCGACAGTGCATCGAATTCTGAAATCGTTGTTCCGATCCGGCAAGGCGGTAAGGTGATCGGCGTTCTGGATATCGACAGTCCCATCTACGCCAGATTCTCGGATGAAGACCGAACTGGGCTCGAATCGTTTGTCGGCATTCTGGAACAGACGGCAGATTTCGGAGAACTGCGATGAACGAGGCGTACTTTGCGGGCGGATGCTTCTGGTGCATCACGCCGGTATTTCGGGAAACTCCAGGCGTGTGTTCCGTGATGGCAGGCTATGCAGGCGGAACGGAACCGAACCCCACGTATGAGGACGTAAAGCACGGCAAGACGCATCATCGGGAAACCATCCGGATTGCATACGATCCGAATCAGGTTTCCTATTCCGCGCTCTTGAATACGTTCCTATGGAGCGTTGACCCGTTCGACAGATGCGGTCAGTTCATTGATCGCGGCCCGTCCTATACGCTTGCCGTCTACTATTTGGATGAAGAGCAGAGAACGGCTGCGCTGGCTGCAATCGAAACGCTGCAGGAAACCGACTCGCGTCCCGTATGCATCGCTTTGGAACCGTTTACCGGATTCTATCCCGCTGAAAAATTTCATCAGGATTACGACCTCAAAAATCCCCTTGCATTTGCAAGAGAAATGGCTTTATCCGGAAGAAAAACAGCCCGCTGAAAAAAGCGGGCTGTCATTTTTACTGCATCAAAGACTTGGCAAAGGCCTTAGCCGCCTGAACATCGGCTTCATTCGGACGACCCTTGTGGGCAAACAGGAATTTTCCGAGGCAAACAAATTCCATCTCGCTGAGCGGAATTTTCAATTCCTGCAAAAGGGGTTTCAGCTTCGGAGAAGTCGACTTGCCGGAAGCCGAAGTCCCGAACAAAACAACTTGACCGATTCGATCCGCATTGCGTTTTAAAAACGCGCCGACAGCAGGTTCATACGTAAATTTGTACAATGAACTTCCCAAAAACAGGGTATCCACTTTCTCTTTCAGGTCCACATTGACCGGATCGGCCTTGACCTGAACGGTCTCTGCAATGGCATTGGCAATTTTCTCCGTATTGCCGGACTGGGTAAAATACCGAACTGCGTACTTCATATTACTCTCCTTCTCTGTCTAAAAGATTTCCGAACCGGTCAACACTCCAAGCGCATTTCTTGATTCAATAAGATTATATACAATACTTGAAAAAAAGGCAAGTGAGCGAAACAGGATTCACATTTTTGCCTCAATTGCCCCTCGGTCGAATCCCTTCGACTCCATAACAAAATCGCCGTCCTATGGACAGCGATTTTGTTGGCGCAGAGAAAGGGATTC
>ONLX01000097.1 GCA_900318765.1 uncultured Eubacteriales bacterium | reverse complement strand
TGGATTATGCCGTGGATATGGGGTATTCCCATATCGAAGTGATGCCTTTGATGGCGTATCCGTACGGTCCGAGCTGGGGGTACCAGGTGACCGGATACTATGCCCCCACCGCGCGCTACGGCACGCCGGATGATCTCAAATACTTTGTGAACCGCGCGCACGAGAAGGGTATCGGTGTCATTATGGACTGGGTCCCCGCGCACTTCACCCGTGACGCGTACGGACTTGCCCGGTTCGACGGCACGCCGCTGTATGAGCATCCCGATCCCCGTCGTTCGGATATGAAGCAATGGGGTACGCTGCTGTTTGACTACGGTCGGACGCAGGTGCGCAGTTTCCTGGTCGGCAGCGCCATGTATTGGCTCAAAGAATTCCATTTCGACGGGTTGCGCGTGGACGCAGTGTCGTGCATGCTGTACCTCGATTACGGACGCAACGACGGCGAATGGATTCCGAATATCTTCGGCGGCCGCGAAAACCTCGATGCGATCGCGCTGTTCAAGCGGCTCGGCGATGTGGTTCACGGAATGCCCGGCGGCAAGCTGCTGATTGCCGAGGAGAGCACAGCCTTCCCGCACGTGACGGATCAGAACGGTGAATCGCTCGGGTTCGATTATAAGTGGAACATGGGATGGATGAACGACACGCTGTCCTATATGGGCATGGACTCGCTCTACCGCAAATGGCATCATGATAAGCTGACGTTCTCTTTGATGTATGCGTTTTCCGAGCATTACATTCTGCCGTTCTCGCACGATGAGGTTGTTCACGGCAAGCTGTCCATGCTGAACAAAATGCCCGGCGATTACTGGCAGAAGTTCGCGCAGCTGCGGCTTCTGTATGCATACCAATTCGCGCATCCCGGCAAAAAGCTCACGTTCATGGGCATGGAGCTCGGCCAGTTTATCGAGTGGCGGTTTGATGATTCGCTCGATTGGCTCCTCCTCGAATACCCGAAGCATGTGGAGATGCAGCGGTTCGTGCGCGAGCTGAACCATTTCTATCACGAAACGCCTGCGCTTTATGAGCGCGATGATGAATGGCAGGGATTCGACTGGGTTGTCGTGGACGACACGCTGCACTCGGTCTGTTCGTTCATCCGGCGTGACAACAGCGGCAATGTTCTTCTATGCGCGTACAACTTCACTCCCGTCCCGTGGGATGATTATCGCATGGGAAGCGAGCGCAAGGGCGTTTATACCGAGGTCTTCAATACCGACGAGCCGCGGTTCGGCGGTACCGATAATTATCACAACGGCACGGTCATCACCGTGGACGAGCAGCAGGGCCGCTTTACGCAGTCCGTCCATCTGAAACTTCCGCCGTACGGCGCTGTTTATCTGAAGTTTACCCCGAATTCATAACTTGTTGCAAAGGAGACCGCTATGAAGAAAAAAATCGTTGCCATGCTGCTTGCGGGCGGCCAGGGCAGCCGTCTCGGCATCCTGACCTCTCACATGGCGAAGCCTGCCGTCCCGTTCGGCGGAAAATATCGCATCATCGACTTTCCGCTGTCCAACTGCGTCAATTCCGGTATTGATACCGTCGGCGTTCTGACGCAGTATCGGCCGCTTGCGCTGAACTCTTATCTCGGTACCGGTCAACACTGGGACCTCGACCGCAGCACCGGCGGTGTCTTCGTGTTGCCTCCTTATATGACCGAGAAGGATGGCCGCTGGTACAGCGGCACCGCGAACGCGATCTGGCAGAACCGTGAGTTCATCGACCAGTATGATGCAGAATACGTGCTGATTCTTTCGGGTGACCATATTTATAAGATGGATTACCACAAGATGCTGAAGTTCCACATTCAGAACAACGCGGCGGCAACGATCGCGGTGTTCCGGGTCCCGCTTTCCGAAGCGCACCGGTTCGGCATCATGAACGCGGACGAGCAGAACAATATCACTTCGTTCGAAGAAAAGCCGAAGAATCCCAAGAGCGGCAATGCCTCCATGGGTATCTACATTTTCAACTGGAAAACGCTTCGCAGCTACATGGAAAAGGACGACAACGATCCGACTTCCGAAAACGACTTCGGCAAGAACATCATCCCCGCCATGCTGAACGCCGGTGAGAAGATGATGGCATATCCGTTCGACGGATATTGGAAGGACGTCGGAACGATCACGAGCCTTTGGGAAGCGAACATGGACATGCTCGGCAACCCGCCGGTACTCGATCTGAACGATCCGAAATGGCGCATCTATACGCATAACCTCGCCCTGCCGCCGCACTATATGGATCGCAACGCGAAGGTGTCTGACAGCCTTGTGACGGAAGGAAGCGTCGTCCGCGGCGTTGTGAAGCATTCCGTGCTGTTCGCCGGCGCGCATGAGGACATCAATACGGAGATTGACGATTCCGTCGTCTTCCCGAATGCGATGATCGGCAAGAGCTGCAAGATCACCAAGGCGATCATCGGTGAAAATGTCGTCATCGGCGACGGATGCACGATCGGCGGTCCGCTCCGCTCGGGAGAAACCGTTGATAACCGTCTGACCGACGATATTACTCTGATCGGCAATGACGTTACGATTCCTGCCGGCACTTACGTCCCGCAGGGCGCCGTTGTCAACGCCGAGACGCTCCATCTGTTCACAAAGGAGGCATGACGTATGATCCACGATACCTTTGCTCTCATTTATACGGGCGACAATACGCCGCTGCTCCGTGAGCTGACGCTGTCCCGTTCCGTCGCGGCTGTTCCGTTCGGCGGGCGTTACCGCTGCATCGACTTTATCCTCAGCGATATCGTCAATTCCGGCATCAACAATGTCGGCGTCATCATGCAGAAGAACTACCATTCCCTGATGGACCATCTCGGATCCGGTAAGGAATGGGACCTCAACCGCAAGCATGACGGTATGTTTATCCTTCCGCCGTTTATGACAAAGGACAACACCGGCGTGTTCCGCGGCGACATCGAAGCGATCCACTCGGTGATTACCTATATCCGCCGCAGCCAGCAGAAATACGTTCTGTTTACCGGTTCGCACACGATCTTCAATACGACGTTCGAGGATATGCTGATCCAGCATATCACAACCGGCGCGGATATCACGATCATGTACAACAATGAGCCGCACTTCAACCCCGAGGATCAGAACCGCGACCTGCGCCTGATCATGCGTGAGGGCGAACGCGTTACCGAGATGGAGTGGAATCCGTACCGTCCGCGCACGAACGCTCGTTCCTGCGACGCGATGATCATGGAAAAGAAGCTGCTTGAATACCTGATCGAAGAAGCCTACGCACGCGGCGATTCCGACTTCACGCGGGACATTCTGCAGCGGCTCTGCGGTACGCTCAAGATCTACGGCTGGCGTTACGACGGGTACGTTGCCCGGCTCGATTCGATCAATACCTACTACAAGTGCAGCATGGATATGCTGAACGTGAACTATGCGCGCGATCTCTATAAGCATGATTCGCCGATCGTTACGAAAGTGAAGGACCAGCTCTCCGCCAAGTACGGCCCGAATGCGGATGTCTGCAATTCGATGCTTGCCGACGGCTGTATCATCGACGGCGCGGTTTCCGACTCGATCCTGTTCCGCGGCGTTACCGTTGCTGAAGGCGCAAAGGTCACCAACAGCATTCTGCTGCAGGGCACGTCCGTCGGCGCAGGCGTGGTGCTCGATCACGTCATCTGCGATAAGAACTGCGTGATCCGTCCTGGCCGTTCGCTGATCGGCTATGAAAATTTCCCGATCGTTCTGAAAAAAGGTCAGACGGTCTAATTCAACAAAGAAAAAGGAGAACAGAATGAAGGTACTTTTTTGTGCAAGCGAATGTTTCCCGTTTGTGAAAACCGGCGGGCTCGCCGACGTTGTCGGTTCGCTTCCGAAAGAACTCCTCAAGCAGGGATGTGACGTTCGCGTCATGATACCGAAATACCGCGTGATCGACTGGTCGTATATCACCGCGATGGAGCACATCTGCCATTACCAGCTTCCGTTTGGTGACGGCAGCGTCTTCTGCGGAATCGATTCGCTCGAATACGAGGGCGTTCGCTTCTATTTTATCGATAACCTGGCTATGTTCGGTCACGACGGCGTTTACACCGGCGATGAGCAGGAAGGCTTCCGCTATGCGTTCTTCTGCCGCGCAGTGCTCGATTCGCTTCCCAAGGTTGATTTCTTCCCCGACGTCATCCACTGCAACGATTGGCAGACGGGCCTGATTCCTGCGCTGCTGAAGATGCAGTATGCGAACGATCCGGATTACGCAAAGATCAAGACGGTCTATACGATCCACAATTTGCGGTTTCAGGGTCTCTACCGTTGGGACAAGATTTCATCCGTTCTGCATCTTGACGGACGATACTTCACCCCCGATGGGTTGGAGTTTTACGGCCTACTGTCGTTCATGAAGGGCGGCATTATCTACGCCGATCGGATCACGACGGTCAGCCCCACCTATGCCGAAGAAATCTGTATGGAATACTACGGCGAGCGGTTGGACGGATTGCTCCGCGCGCGCAAATACTCGCTGTCCGGCATTCTGAACGGCATCGATACGCATTCCTACGATCCGCATACCGACCTTGCGCTGCCGGAGCATTACAGCGTTCGCAATCCGCGGGTCAAGAAATCGATCAAGACCGCGCTGCAGAAGGAGCTCGGGCTTGCCGAGCGGGACGTTCCGATGCTTTCCATCGTTTCGCGTCTGACGGACCAGAAGGGTCTTGACCTGATTGCCTGTGTGCTGAACGAGATTCTCTCGCTCGATGTGCAGTTTGTCGTCGTCGGTCTCGGCGAGCAGCGCTATACCGATATGCTGCGGGATGCGCAGCGCCGTCATCCCGGCGCAGTCGTGCTCTGCAGTGTGCTCGATGAGCAGCTCGCGCGGCGCGTCTATGCCGCTTCCGACCTGTATCTGATGCCGAGCCAGTTTGAGCCGTGCGGCCTCTCGCAGATGATCGCCATGCGATACGGCACGATCCCCGTCGTGCGCGAAACCGGCGGTCTGAAGGACTCCGTCATCCCGTACAACAAGTATACGGATGAAGGAACGGGCTTCTGCTTCATGAACTACAACGCGCATGAGATGCTGTATCAGATCGAGGACGCCGTCCGCTACTGGCGCAATGACCCCGAAATGTGGAACCGCCTTGTGCATCGCGCGATGAAGGAGGACTTCAGCTGGAAAGCTTCCGCGAAGAAATACCTTGCGCTCTATAAAAACATGCTCGGCCTTTCCGCACGCGCCCGTAAAAAAGCAACAGCCGAACAAGCATGACGTTCTACGAAAAAATCATACAAGAACTGGAGAGGGCCGAACAGTCCCTCTCCACGGTATATTCATTCGCCTTTCGCTTCCGGGACGAAGCGCTGTTTGAATGGGATGAGCTGGAAGAAGTTCGCACCCTGACCTACGGCGAAGCGCAGCAGCGCATCGAATCCGCAACCGGCGCACTTCACGGGCTGCTCTCGGACTATCCGAAGGGGAGTCCCATCGGAATCTATCTCCCGAACGGACCGGATTGGGTCACGGCCTTTTGGGCAATTCTGCGTGCGGGATACCGTCCGCTTTTGCTCAATACGATGGCCCCGCGCAATATGGTGGAGGGCTGCTTGAAAGCGGCCGGCGCAGCGTATTTCATCGGAACCGAGACCTTTTCGGGGGCGACCGGCATTTCCCCCGCAACGCTCACCGGCGCAGACGACTACTGCGACTGGGCGGACGAAATCATTCTCTGTACCTCCGGGACAACCGGAGCGCCCCGTCTGATCGCATTTGACGGGAAAGCCGTTTGCGCGCAGATTCGCAACTCCGGATATGTCTTAAAACACAATCACTCGGTCGCATCGTTTGTGCACGGAAAGCTGAAGCTATTGGCCTTCCTTCCGTTTTATCACATTTTCGGGCTTTCTGCCGTGCTTCTCTGGTTTTCCTGTTTCGGACGTACGCTCGTGCTGCTGCCGTCGCTCTCTCCGGAAGCAATCGGCCGCACCTGTCGGCTGCATGAGGTAACGCACGTGTTTGCGCTGCCGGTCTTTTGGAATGCAGTGGCGGATCAGGTGCTGCGCGCAGCCAAGCGCACAGGGCAATCCAAAAAGCTCGAACGCGGCATCCGCCTTTCGCTCGCGCTGCAAAACACTCCGTTCCATGGGCTCGGCCGCATTCTTTCGCGCACGGTGATGCAATCCGTGCAAAAGCAGGCGCTTGGCACTGCCGTACGATTCTGCATCTCCGGCGGCGGCGCATTGCGTGACGATACGCTTCGCGTGATCAACGGCATCGGCTATCCGCTTTACAACGGATACGGAATGACCGAGATCGGCATCGCGTCGGTCGAATTGCGGCAACCCGCCAAAGCACGTATGGAAGGATCGATCGGCAAACCGTTTCCGTCGATCGAAACGGACTGCAGCGGCGACACGATGCGTGTTCGCGGAAAAACCTGCTACACCGCTCTGTACCGGGACGGAGTCCGCATCGCGCATGATCCGATGGAATGGTTTGACACGCAGGACTGCATCACTGCAAAGCCGGACGGCGCGCTGTTCTTTGCAGGGCGGAGCGACGATATGCTGAACGGGCAGAACGGCGAGCGCATCTCCCCCGCGATGCTGGAATCGGCCTTCGGCAGCCCGCTGATCGCTGCGCTGTGCGCGGTCTCGCAAAACGGAGAACCCGTGCTTGTCGTCGAACCGAAGCAGCGAAACGCCTATGCGCTTGCCGCGCTCAGCGAGGAGCTGTATGAAAAGAACGATGCGCTGCCTCCCGCTTACCGTGTGAAGAAAATTCTGTTTGCCGAGCAGCCGCTGCCGCTCGCGTTGACACAAAAGGTGCAAAACAGCGCCGTGCGGCGCGGCCTTGCGGACGGCACGATGCGCGTTTTTGAAGCGGGAAGGACCGCTCCTAAGGAAGATACTTTTTCGGAAGGCATGGAGGAAATCCTCCCGCGCATCACGGACACGTTCCGCGAGATCACCGGAACGGACGACATCACGCCTGACAGTCATTTTCGCTACGACCTCGGCGGCGATTCGCTGACGTATCTCTCGCTTATTGAGCAGCTTTCCGAAGCCTTCGGTGTTACGATCGATCCGTCTGCCGGAACCGAGCTGTCCACTCCGCGCCAGTTTGCGGCTTATATTCTGAAAGAGGGCGAACGATAACCGCCTAAGAACCAGATAAACGTCAAAAGCCGAGGCTGCTCGCCTCGGCTTTCCTGTTCCATGATTCTGATGGAATGCGCTATCGTTTTTTCAGAGCTCCAACGTTTCGCCCATGCCAAGCGCAACGACCGGAAGATCCTTTGCGGCCTTTAGGAACGGATCGAGCGGGGCGATTGAGAATGTGAGCTGCGGCGTCATATAGTGCATCGGAACGATCGCTTTGGGCCGGAGCCGCTTTGCAAGCGCAGCCGCCTGCTCGGCGTCGATCGTGAACGTTCCGCCGACCGGAATCAGCAGCGCGTCCGCACCGGACAGAATCTGCACCTCCAGATCATCGAGATCATGCCCGAGATCCCCGAGATGAACGATCACCTTACCGTCCGCTTCGATGCGGAATACCGTATTCAGTCCCCGCTTTGCGCCATGGACTTCGTCGTGATACGTTGAAAGGCCGGAAATACGGAATCCGCAAATTGTTTTTGCGGTCGGACGATCGATCACCGTCGGCGTACCGGAAACCTGGTCAAGCGCGTCATGGTCGAAATGATGGTGAGAAATCGTAACGACGTCCGCATACACGTTGTGCAGGTCATAGCCGCTGCCGTGATCCACCGGGTCGGTTACAAGCCGCGCGCCTGCGTCCGTCGTCAGCAGAAATGTTGAGTGAGCAAGATAGGTCAGTTTCATTGCATGGTACTCCGTTCAAATAAAATGATTTTCGCAGCTCTTGCCGCATTCTGTTCCGCTTGCACGCGCTCCATCCCCGAAAGCGCATGCGTCATGGTAAGCACCGTACGCACATCCTCCTGCGTCCACCTCCCCCTTTCGGATGCCGCCGACGCAATCAATACCGCGTGCAGGATCGCCGGGCAATCCGGCAAAGGCGCGTCTTTGTGGCGTAGCAGCATCGACATCCGCCGATCCAGGGTGGTATCGCCGGGCGCGAAGTTCGCTTCAAGCCTCTGGGCATAGGCGTCGAACGCATCCCGATGCAGGGTAAACAGCAGCCAACCGTTCTCTATCTCCACGCGGTCCATCAGCCTTGCGCCAAGCAGTGTACAGTCCTCCATACGCGCTGCAAGCGCTTCTTTTGCCTGCTCCGCGCCGCCGCGCACATAATCCGGCGCGGCGAGCATCGCTTTATCCGACAGCCGTACCGTCAGCGCCTTGCCGAGCACCTGTGCCGACCATGATTCGATTGCATTGCAAATCTGAACAATCAACCGTTCCATATGCATGTTTGCCGCGATCCCTTCTCAGGAACGCACCGCATCGTTTCCGTTCCTCTTCTGTTTTGAGATATCATATCATTTTTTCCATCGCTTTTCGAGAGGGAAATATCTTTTTTTCAAAAAAGAAGATGCGTCGAACGAATTCGACGCATCCGATCCATCAAATACGACTTTGCAATTGCTTAGCCGGATCAGTTCTCCTCCAGCATCTTCTTCGCCTTTGCAAGGTAGCCAAGATACAGGAAGTAACGAATGAGGCTGATGACAGCCGCGACAAGCGCGAGAACGCCTGCAACGATGCCGCCCGCTACATTATGGACGAAAATTCCGATGAAGTTCGCAACGATCGAGAGGCAGAGAACGATGATGATCGCATTCAGCAGTGTCTTGCCGCGATTAGCAACCGCTTCGTTTCCGAGCTGTTCGGCCAGCGTGCGAATACCGGTGATTGCATAGCACAGCGCAATGATGCCGACGGCTTGATTGACGATCTGAGTGATCTCCGTCAAAACGGTCCATTGCGGTTTGATTCCGGAGAGAACTCCGAGAACGACGGAGGCAGCAACGCCAACCAGCACAACGATCAGCGCCGTCTTGAAGCTGCCCTCATCCTTCCCCGCCTGGCTGTAACCGACCAGCTGGAGAATGAACCCAATCAAAGTGAGGATGGCCGCTGCGCCGGAAAAGATCGTGCCAACGCCTGTTCCGATTAAACCGCCGACTGCGACGCTGCCCTGTTCCGCAGCTGCACCCGCAACGGTAACGGCTGTTCCGATCACAACCGCGATAAGACCGACGATGGTAATGATCATACCGATCAGCCCGAGAATTTCTGCCGTGTAAAGCTTCTTTACACCTTTTGCTGCATTGGGAAATGTCATACTCTCATATACTCCTTTCACTTCCTTGTTTCATATTATAGCAGAGAAATTCATAAATGCAAGCTTTTTTTGATGGCAAACCGGATTTGAATGCTTACGCAGATTCATAGATTCTTCACAGTCTTCTGATGAAGAACGTGATATACTTTACAAAAGAGGCATGCGCATAGATCGCTGGATCTGCGTTGAAAAGAGGGCATTCATGCATATTTCATTTGATTCGAGCTTTTGGGAGGACCTTCTTTGGTTCGTCGTAGTAATGGCTGTTGCCGGGCTCATCATCTGGCTGTTGCTGTTCGTCAACAAGAAGGTATTTTCCCTTCTGAGCATCAAACAGCGTGGGATTCACCTGGTTTTCTTTGAACGAATGAACAAGGTGATTATCATCGTTGCAATCCTGATTCTTGCATTCTCCGCGCTTGACAGCGGCGCTTCCGTATGGAAATCGATGCTCGGCGGAACTGCGATTGTCAGTGCAGTTGTCGCGTTTGCCGCGCAGGACGTTATTCGGGATATCCTGGGCGGTTTGATGATCAGTTTGCAAAAGCCGTTTGAGATCGGCGATCGAATTGAACTGTCGGATGGGACGGTCGGCATTGTGGAGGACATCACGAACCGGCACGTCGTTCTGATCGGCCTCGACACGCTGCGCATCATTGTTCCGAACAGCAAAATCAATTCGATGATGATGATTAATTACAGCTTCCACCGCGATATGCGCTCGGTGTCTTTTCGCTTTCCCATCGGCTATAACAGCGATATTGCGCTTGCGAAGAAGCTCATTGCGCAGGCCATCGAAGACAGCCCGTACACCATCCCCGGCAAGAAGAACGCAAACGGCGACCCGATTTACGGCGACGTCTATTTTATCTCCATTGCGGACAGCGCGTTGATGATGGCTGTGACGGTCTATTATCCGAAAACGATTCCCACCGAACGTGTGAAAGACGATGTGCATACACGGGTCTTCGCCTCGCTCCAGCAGCACAGCATCGAGATCCCGTACAATTACATCAGCGTTGTGAATATGCCGTCCGAACCCGGCGCAGAACCGGTCGAACGAACATAAGCAAAGATGGCCCGCCGGGGTACCCGGCGGGCCGTTTCCTTTCAAATGACTTTTTCTCCGGAATCGGAACGGAGAAGTTCAAAGATCTCCTCCTCCGCGCCGGTCTGCGCATTGATGTAAACGAGGAACGTGCGTTTCCCAATCGTGCCGCGGCATTCATAGCAGGCTACTTCGCGCGTCTCGCATTTCGGAATCAAGCACGGTGTCACCGTCTCGATCTGCAGCGCGAGTGAGACGGCGTCGCGCGCGTCCTGTTCGCTCAGAAGAAACGGCGGGATCACCCGCGCCGTATGGTGCGAATAATAGGATCGCGCGTCCAATCCGATCACGCGCCCGGTCAGTCGATCGAGATAAACCTTGACCAGATCCGGGTACAGAACAATCCCGTTTTGCATGGCGGCATAGTTCAGTACCGCGCAGCCGGCATAGGATTCCGCATAGGAAGGCTGCATCCTGTCAAAACCCGCCGCCAACAAGTAGGTTTGCGCGGCGCTCTTCAGCCGATCCAGTTCGTCGTCCGTCAACGGATCGTCGCTTGCGCCGGACGGGGATAGCATCCAGTACAGCACCTTTCCGCCGCGCTCCGTGACCGAAAGGGTTTCTCCGTTCGGTCCGGAAAAATCATAGGTGGCAATCGCGGCGTCACAGCGTCCGTCGTACGTCCACTCGACCTCCGGCAAACTGCGTGCGGCGATCTCCGTTGCCCGCGCTTCGGAGATTGTTTCCGACGGGAGCCCCTTCGGTGCGGCATTTTCACTGCTTTCGGAAAACGGACCATCATACAGCAGCGTCGGGTACGACGGAACCGATTCCGGATTCTGCGCGGCGGTATAGTACCCTTCCGGTGTGACTGCGCCGGTCGGCAACAACCCGTCGGCCATCCGATTGCCGATTGCGCCAGAGAGGGCTTCGCATTGCGCGCCGATCGCGGCAAGCTGATCGCCGTCGCTCGCCGAGAGCAGGATTCCGTTCTGGACGGAATCGAGCAGCGTTCCCGCATAGTCTCCGGTTCGCGTCAAAAACTGTTCGAGATCCTTTCCGTCAGTATGGGAGATCGAAAGCCTGCCGAGCGCTCCGTTGGCCGCGTCAGATAACCTGCGCACTTCAAACAACAGCTTCGCGTGCTGTGCAGGAGAGGCCGCTGCCGTCAACTTACGCAGATTCGTTTGCAGATCGGTCAACGATGTGTTCAGGTCCCGCGCCGCGCTTTCCGCTTCGTTCTGCACATACAATCGGTATACCTCCACTTCGGCTTCCAGAGCACGAATGTGGCGGATCTGTTCTCCATAGAGTATTCCGAATCCCGCCGCTGCGGCGAGCAGCAGGAAGAACAGGTATCCGCTGAGCCGCACCCGCCTTCGGTGCGGACGTTGCAAAACCCTTTTCATTCCCTTGTTCCTTTCCGATTATTTGCAAAAGACATGCGCGCCGATCCGGATCACGATCGGGCGAGACAGGATCCACGCATTGCTCGTCTTTTGCGGATTGTAATAATAGAGACAGCCGCCCGTCGGGTCCCATCCGTTCATCGCATCCCGCGCGGCCTTCAACGCCGATTCGCCGGGTTCCATGTTGATCTGCCCATCCGCCACGATGGAAAATGCGCCCTTCTGATAAATGACTCCGGAAATGGTGTTCGGAAAAGCGCTCGATCGCACGCGATTCAGAATCACCGCGCCGACCGCGACCTGTCCCTTATATGGCTCTCCGCGTGCCTCGCCGTGGATGCACCGCGCCAATAGGTAGACGTCGCTGTCCCCCTTGCTGCCGGACGCGCCCGACCCGGAGCCTGTCCCGGAAAGCGAGATGCCGAGCGCGGCTGCCGTCTTCTGACCGACAATACCGTCCGCCTTCAATCCGTTCTTTCGTTGGAAGTACCTTACTGCGGCTTCCGTCCGGCTTCCGAAGATGCC
>ONLX01000082.1 GCA_900318765.1 uncultured Eubacteriales bacterium | reverse complement strand
TTTATTGCGGAACTGGTCAAAGACCCGATGCCCGCGGAGGAAGCGATCGAAAAGGTCGGTTTAACTTCCCGCGCCAACAATTATCCCAGTCAGATGTCCGGCGGACAGCAGCAGCGCGTGTCGATCGCGCGCGCGATCGTGAAGCGCCCGAAGCTGATCTTTGCCGATGAGCCGACGGCGGCGCTCGACTATACCACAAGCATCGAGGTGCTCTCCGTCATCGAGGAGATCGTCCGCAACCAAGGCGCAACCGTCATGATGGTCACGCACAACCCGGAGATCGCGAAGATGGCGGATCGCGTGGTGAAGATGCGAAACGGCAAGATCGCAAGCATCAAAAAGAACCTGCATCCGCTGCACGCCGAAGAGCTTGTCTGGTGATCGGCCATGAAGCGAACACAGTGGAAAGACGCATTGCGCAACATCTGGAAGCAGAAAATCTCCTTCCTGTCGATCGTGGTAATCGCGGCGCTCGGCGTGACAATCTTTTTGGGCATTGACTTTTCGGCAGACGCGATCCGAAAAAACGGTACGGCGTTTTATGCGGACGCGCAGTTTCGGGACGCCGAGGTTGCGTCGACGCTCCTGCTTTCGGAAAAGGACCTAAAAGAGATCCGAAGCCTTGATGGGGTCACGGACGTCGAAGGCGTTTACCTGACGGCCGGGAAGGTCCGATCCAACGAGCTCCGCACGGACGTCAATGTGATTTCGCTGACGGAACGGATCAATCTGCCGGTCGTACAGGAGGGACGCCTGCCCGAACGAAACAGCGAGTGCGCGGTCGAACAGCGCCTCATGGCGAAGATGGGGTGGACGGTCGGTGACGTCATAACGATTACGAACGCGGCGGATGGGAAGCCGGAATACCTCCAAAACGCGACGTTTACGATCTCAGCAAGCATCACCCATCCCGATCATATTTGCAGCAGCATTCCGGAAACGCTCTATATCTTAGTAACGCAGGACGCGTTCGACACGGGAGCGCTGAACGGCTGCTATATGAAAGCGGAGGTTCTGATCGACCGCGCGCCCGATCTGATTCGATACGGGGATGCGTACCGCGCTGCGGTCAAGCCGGTCAGCGAGCGGATCGAAGCGCTTGCAAAGATCCGCGCACCGATTCAGGAGGCATCCGCTAAGGCGCATGCGAACGAGCTGCTGGAGAAGAACCGTCAAACGCTTGCGGACGCGCAACAGAAGCTTGCCGATTCCCGAACCGAACTGGACGACGGTTGGACGGCGCTTTCGGACGGCGAACAGCAGTATGCGGACGGGAAACAGCAACTCGAGGACGGCAGACGTCAACTGGACGAATCGAAGCAGAAGCTTTCCGACGCCGAAGAAAAGCGCAAGGAGGGACGCGCAGAACTGGACGCGGCCAAAGCGCAGCTGGAGGATGGCGCGGCGAAGCTCGAAGAAGGAAAGAAAGCGCTGGATGCGGCAAGCTGGGAACTCGTTTCCGGATGGAACACCATTGAGGACGCGAAAACGCAGATCCGAAGCTCGCTGAAAACCGCGCTGGACGATCTTTTCGGCGAGGATTCCGCGCAATGGATCGCGTGGGCGGCTCCGATGGAAGCGAACCCGAACAGCGAGGACATCGCGGCAGGGGATTTTCGGATCACCGACGGCTTTCAGGTCACGCTCGGCGCGTCGCTCTCGGACAAGATCGGAACGATTCTGTCGGCGGCGGATATTTCGGACGAGGTGCTTCGCAAAGTATTTGAAGGGCTCGGCGGCGAAGGCGATTATGACCGTGAGGCTGCGCAAAAGCTCCTTTCGGATTGGCTTGCGTCGATGGCGGGCAAGGTGCAGCAGGACTATGATGCGTTGGCAGAGGGATGCAGCCGGTGGGACAACGGACACCGGAGCTATCTCGGAGGGCTGCGTCAATACCGCGCCTCGCTGAAGCAGTACAACGAAGGGCTTGCCGCCTACGAAGCGGGAGAAGCGCAGTACGCCGAAGGGCTCAAAGAACTTGAGGACGGGCAAAACGCGTATCGGGACGGCGAAGCGCAGTATGCAAAAAGCGCAACGGATCTCGAGCAGGCAAGGCGCGATCTCGATGCGGCGCGCATACAATTGGAGGACGGCGAACAGCAGTACGAGGATGGGCTGTCACAGTACAACGACGGCATGGAAGCGTTTGAAGACGCAGAAAAGCAGATCGAATCGCTCGGCCCCTGCAAGTGGATCGTCTTGGACTGCTACGGAAACGCCGGCTTTGTGCAGCTCGGCACGGCGGCGAACAATTTGAAGAGCATGGAGATGACGTTTGCGCTGCTGTTCGTTCTGGTCGGCGCTTTGGTCATCTACGCAACCGTCAGCAAGATGGTGGACGAACAGCGGCGGCAGATCGGAACGACGAAGGCGCTCGGCTTTTTCAACCGGGAGATCTTCGCAAAATATCTCCTGTTCGGCGTTTCGGCAACGCTGATCGGCTGCTCGATCGGATTGCTTCTTGCGCGGGTCGGAATACAGAGCATTATTTTGGGCGGATACGGCATGTATTTTGATCCGCCCCTTACGAAGCCGTCCCTGGTCGCGCTTTCCACGGTGATCGTATTTGCGGCGGGCAACCTGCTTGCGTTCTTCGCAATTTTGTTTGCCTGTTTCCGACTGCTGCGCGCGCCGGCCGTGAAGCTCATGCAGCCTGCGATGCCGCGGGGCAGAAACAAAGCCGCGTCGAAAACAAGCGCCCGATCGCTGTATGCAAGGCTGATTCTGTTGAACATTCGCTCGGACCTACGGCGCGTGCTTGTGACGGTTGTCAGCGTTGCGGGCTGCTGCGCGCTCGTTGTGATCGGAGTCACGCTCCGAAGCGCCGTTCAAAACGCGCCCGTGCGGCAGCAGAGAGAAGTTCTTCACTACGACGGGATGGTTCTGTTCGACCCGGAGACGGACGAACAGACGAGCCAACGCGTCAAAACGGTCCTTCAAGATGCAGGCGCTGCGGCCTGCCCGATCCGTCGCACCAACATCACCATCCGAATCAAGGATCTGAATCTGCAGGAACTGTACGTCGGCGACCTGGAAAACGTCGGCGAAATGATCGGCTTGAACGATGCCCGTTCCGGAAAGAAGCTGGAGCCGACGGACGACGGCATATTGATTTCGAAGCGGTTTTCGGAGCTGTACGGGCTCAAAAAGGGCGATCGCATCGAGATCGCGCTGAACGGAACGGAGAGCGCAACGGTTCCGGTTGCCGGAATCTTCAACAACTTCATCGGACGTTCGACGTACATGAGCGCTGCGTGTTATCAGAACCTGTTCGGCAGGGAGGCCGAACCGAACGCGTATTTGACCCGACTGGACGGCGCGCCGCTCGAACCGCTGCTCGATGCGCTTGGAACCGTCCGGGGTTACGAGAGCTATCAGCCGTCCGATTCGTTCCGGGAATTGTTTCAGGCGGCAACCGGTGTCATGAACATGATCGTGCTGCTGTTCATCTTCATGTCGGCGGTGATGGCGGGCGTCGTGCTGATGAACCTGACCAATATTTATATCCTGCAGAAACTGCGGGAATTGACGATCATGCGCATCAACGGCTTTACGACCAAAGAGGTCATCGGCTACTGCTTGCGGGAAACGGTCGTAACGACCGCGATCGGGATCGTGCTCGGCATTGGCTTAGGCGCATGGATCGGGTATCAGATCGTACGGTCTTTGGAGCAGAGCTTTATGCAGCTTGACCGCAGCGTTTCGGTGCTCGCGTGGCTGATCGGCGCTGCTTTGACGGCGGCGTTTGCGGTGATCGTCAACGCGATTGCGCTGAAAAAGGTCAAAACGCTGAAGCTGACGGATCTTTCCTGACTGGCTTGAACGAACATACA
>ONLX01000045.1 GCA_900318765.1 uncultured Eubacteriales bacterium | reverse complement strand
GCCGCGGTGAATGCCATCGCAAGCTGCATGCCCGTGCAGGAAACACTTTGGCCGAATCCGATACGCGCAAGGTCGGTGTCACGCACATACTTTTTGTGCAGGACCGTTCCGCTCGTTTCTCCCATGATGCCGCTGCCGGTCGTATCATTGAATCCGAACGCGTAAATGTAATCATAGAACGTATCCAGCCCCATGCGAAGCGCCATCGACATGAACGCCGGATTGCAACTGTTCGCAACCGCTTCGGCAAGCGTTTCGGTCCCATGACCGCCGCTCTTCCAGCACTTGATCTTTTCGCCTTTGACGAGCAGACTTCCGGTGCAGCGGAACGAAGTGTTCGGGTTGACCGCGCCGGTTTCGAGCGCGGCGGCAAGGGTGACGACCTTAAAGGTAGACCCGGGCTCATACGTATCGGTCACGATGCGGTTCTTTGAAAGCTCAAGCAATACCTTTGCGTCGGAACGCGGGGGATTCGAGGAATCAAACGTCGGGTAAGAGCCTTCCGCAAAGATCTCGCCGGTCTGCGGGCTCAGCAAAACTCCGTATGCGCTGTTGGCGTTGTTGACCGTGCAGGCTTCCTGCAGCGCGTTCTCTAAGATTGCCTGCAACCCTGTATTGGTTGTGAGCGTGACGTTGCCGCCGGAAACGGGCAGGATGTATTCCTCCTCGCCGCCGGGAACGGGATTGTTGTCGCGGTCGGTATCGGTCTTCATATATCCGTCGGTGCCGGAAAGATAGCTGTTGTACGTCAGCTCAACACCGGTCTGCCCGTCGCCGTCGACGTTGGTGAATCCGAGCAGCTGTCCGTAATATCCGCTTTCGGGATAGTCGCGCTTGACGTCGGCATAGTAGCTCACGCCGGTTCCGAGCTGCATGGCGTTGAGCTGCGAAATGACTTCCTTATCGACCTGGTCCTTGATCTTGACCTGAGAGAGCAGCTCATAGGTCGGAGTTTCGTCGTCCTGCGTACCGCGTTTGATGCGCGTCTTGCTCATCTTGGCAAGAACGGTATCATAGTCCATGTCGAGATACGTTGAAAGAACGTTTGCGATACGTTCACGATCGTCCACCTGAATGTTTTGCGGGTTGACGCAGACCTGATAGGTCGTATAGGAGGAGGCAAGGACCGTTCCGTCACGGTCGGTAATCTTGCCGCGATCCGCCTTGAGGTACGTCGTACGCGACCATTGCCGCATCGCTTTCTCCGTCCACGTTTTGCCGTTGATGACCGAAACCGAAAACAGCTGCACGATCAACGCAAAGAAAGCCAGCATCGCGGCGCCGAGCGCAAATAACAACTTGGCGCGGGATGCGGGAATCCGCGGAATGATTCGATTTTTTCGCAGCGCGCGCGAACGGCTTTGCTGCGTCAGTTTCGTTTTTGCCATGCTTGCTCCCTGTTAAGGATTGCCGACCCCTTCCGGCTCCCAGATCATCTGCATGCCGCGATCGAGGCATGCATCGTTGATCGACGCATAGTCGTTCATCGAGCTCTGCGTCTTCCGAACCTGCGAGATCTGCTGTTCATACGTTTCCATATCCGATTCGACGGCGGCGATGTCCGAAATAATCTGTGCGTATTCCGCTGCGCCGAACAGCGAGATCAACGCGGTCATCGCTACGAAAAACACCGCAATCAGGATCATGATTTTGGACATATCGGAAAAGCGAACTCCGCCTCGCGGAATCGGCAATGCAGTATCATCCGTTTCGGCATGCAGCCGAACGGGTACCGGGGCATCGTCTGCGCCGTCGCGTCCGCGCCCGGTCGGATCATACATCCGCATCTCGGGCGTGCGCTTTTTCTTGCGTTCGCCCTGTTCAAAACGGATTTCCATTGCTGTCGCTCCTTTCCGTATTGTTGTCCCAATCAAACCGTATGCCGGATTCGGGGGTTATATGCGTTCGATCGCGCGCAGCTTTGCGCAGGTCGAACGCGAATTCGCTTGTTGTTCGTCGTCATCCGCCGTAATCGGATGACGTGTCAGGATCCGCGCGGTCGGTGTTTTTCCGCAGATGCAGACCGGCGCGCTCTTAGGGCAGGTGCAGGGGGATTCGAAGGAACGAAACACGTTCTTCACGATCCGATCCTCAAGGGAATGAAACGTGAGAATCGCGAGTCGCCCTCCGGGACGCAGAAGATCATGTGCTGAAACGATTGCATCCCACAGCCCGTCCAACTCCCCGTTGACGGCAATGCGAATCGCCTGAAAAACGCGCCGCGCCGGATGCTGCGGCTCATTGCGGAACTTTCCCGAAATCGCGCTCTTGATAAGCTCGGCAAGCTCGGTCGTCGTCTCGATCGGATGCAGTTCCCGCTGCGAAACGATCCGTCCTGCAATACGGTCCGAGAATCGTTCCTCGCCGTACTCATAGAAGATCCGTTTCAGCTCCTCCTTGGACCAGCCGTTGACAACTTCATACGCGCTGAGCGCAGCCGTCCGATCCATACGCATATCGAGCGGCGCCTCCTTCTGATAGGAAAAGCCGCGCTCGGCCGCGTCCAACTGATGCGACGATACGCCGAGATCCAGCAGGATCCCATCCACTTGCGGGACCCCGCGGGAAAGCAGAAGCTCTTTCATGTCGAAAAAGTTCCCTTTGATCGCCGTAAATCGATCCGAGAACCGCATCAGGCGGGCGGTCGACTCCTTGAGCGCATCGTCGTCCCGATCGATGCCGTAGAGACGGCTTCCTTCGGGCAGCCGCGAAAGGACCGCTTCGGCATGACCGCCGCCGCCGAGCGTACCGTCCACAAAGATGCCGCCGCGTTCCGGTGCCAACAGAGAAAGCACATCGTCCACCAGGATCGGCACATGATATACGCCGCTCTCCGCCATGCTACGCTCCTTTCTCAAAAAGGCACCCCAAACACACATGAGGGTATATGCCCACATTCTTACTTATTGCATTATACACCCAAAGTTCCTCCTTGTCACCCTTCAATTGCGAAAGGAATGCAACTTTTCCATGAATTTGACGTATCACGCCCGCAGAAGTCCCGAAACCGGGAAAAAGCGGAAAAGAATGGTCGCCTGCACTTGCGAAGCGAGACCGAATCCGCTATAATACAAAAAAAGACCGATCGGAAGGGGCATCCGGCGTGAACATCGAATACTATCGAAACTACATCGGAATCGTGGAAGCGGGGAGCTTTTCGGAAGCATCGCGTCGTCTCGGAACGGCACAGCCTGCGCTGAGCAATCAGGTCAAAGCGCTCGAGGAACGGTTTCAGACGCGGTTGATTCAACGCGGCAGCGGAACGCATCGGCTTGCGCTGACCAAGACCGGACGCATCCTCTATGAGAGCGCAAAGCGGATGATCGCCGAGGAGGACGCTGCGATAGAATCCATCGCCCGGCATCGGACGGATGCGGAGGAGGCAACGCCGGTTGTTCCGAAGGAACCTGCGCGAAAGATGCCAAAGCCGGCTACGCTTCGGATCGGCACATTGCCGGAGCTTTTGGGGGAGGTTCCGAGGACGGATCGCGTCGAAATCACGGTCGTTCCGCTACAAGCGGACGCGCTTTGGAACGCGCTTGCCAATGGGCAGGTGGATGGCGTCTATGCGGAACGAAGCGAATCGGTCGGTGCGTTTGAATGCGTCGCAACGCGGCAAACCGCCTTCGTCGCCTGCTACCATCCGGATGTGTTCTTTCGCGGGAACCGGTCGGAAACGATCTCTTTGGATGAGCTGCTGAAGTTTCCGCTCTGTCTTTTGCAGCGCGCGCTTTCTGATTTTCGCGCCGCTTTTCGCAAAGAAGGGCTCGTGCTGATGCCGCGCAGCGTATGCAGCTGCGTGGAGGACGGTATGCGGTTTGCAGCGGCAAAACGCGGTGTCGCCATCGTTCCGGCGTTTGCGCCGGGCGGGGAATTCGATGCGCTTCGACAAAAACGGATCGCGGGCGACGCGTTGGGTGTTGTGACGCGTGCGCTGTATGTGAAAAAAGAGCAGGCCAAATCCGATGCGCTTGCCGCATGGACGGAAGCCTGTATGCAAATCAGTCCGCCGCAAGGGAGCGGAGAAAAAGGAGAGAACGAATGAAACGAATTGCAATTCTGCTTTCGGTGCTTCTGGTTTGCGGCTGCACTGCTCCGGCTGCAACTGCCTCCGGAATTGACGGCAAATATGTCTATGCGCCCGAAGGGGGAAGCGGTATCTACGGCGAGTATGTGATCGATACAAAAGCCGGTACCATGACGGTCAATGAGGTCAATATCTTCGGAACCCCATATCGGAATGACGCTGCGCTCGTCGAAACGATCACCCAAAATGGCGATGAATGGACCTCGGAGAAAGGGATGGTCTTTTCCGAAGGGGCCGACGGATCGCTGGATGTCAACCATGGCGTTGCAACGCTGCAGCGCGTTATCGAACCACAAGTACAGGAGGATACGGAAGTGAAACAGAACCCCATTGCGACGATTACCATGGCCGACGGCAAAACAATGACGCTCGAGCTGTTCCCTGCAATCGCTCCGATTACGGTTGCGAACTTTGTGACGCTTGCGAACAGCGGCTTCTATGACGGCTTGAAGTTCCATCGCATTTATTCCGGCTTTATGATCCAGGGCGGCTGCCCGAAGGGCGACGGAACCGGCGATCCCGGATACTCGATCCGCGGCGAATTTGCGGCCAACGGATTTGTGCAGAACAACATCTCGCATACGCGCGGCGTGATCTCGATGGCGCGCAGCCGTTCCTACAACTCTGCGGGAAGCCAGTTCTTCATTATGCACGCGGATAGCCCCTTTCTCAACGCGCAGTACGCGGCGTTCGGCATGCTGACCGATGGGTTTGATACGCTCGATGCCATCGCCGCCACCCCGGTGACGACGAATCTCTACGGCGAAAAGTCCGTTCCCCTCGAGGACGTTGTGATCGCGTCGGTCCGCGTCGAAACGTTCGGAGTCGATTACAGTTCGTTCGAGAAGCTGCAGTAACAGCACTTTTTCAAAACAAAGCAAAAGAAGGGGCCCGGAAGAGGGATTCTTTAGAGGGTGCTTTTCAAAAAATGAGATTTAGGAAGAGACTATTTGAGATTATTGAATCGGCAAAAGAATCCGACCGAGTTAGCAATATCTATGACATCTTTATGATGATAACGATTGTCACGAGTATTATTCCTTTGGCTTTTAAAGAGGAATTTCCCGTCTTTGTTATCATTGATAAAATCGCTGTTGTTATATTCATTATTGACTATCTTTTGCGAGTATTGACAGCCGACTATAAGTTGAACAAAGGAGGTCTATCCTTTATCCTCTATCCGATCACCCCATTGGCGTTAATAGATTTACTTTGTATCCTTCCGTCTTTGAATATCATCAGCGGCAGTTTTCGCCTATTAAAAGTATTTCGTCTGTTCAGGACGTTTAGAGTATTTCGCATTTTCAAAGCAGTTCGATATTCAAAGAGCATTCACCTAATCAAAAACGTATTTAAGACTTCAAAGAAGCCATTGATTACGGTCGGATTCCTTGCAGCCGCCTATGTATTGATTTCTGCACTGGTGATTTTTAATGCAGAACCGGATACTTTCGACACGTTTTTTGACGCCATATATTGGGCAACGGTTTCTTTAACGACAATGGGATACGGCGACATTTACCCGGTAACAACAATCGGTAGAATTGTAACTATGGTTTCTTCCATCTTCGGTATTGCGATTATCGCACTTCCATCCGGCATCATTACTGCGGGGTTAATGGAGGAAATCAATAAACGAGACGCGGTCCCAAATACCGAAAAGGATAGTGAAACAACTTTAAAAAAGGAATAATGCTCATGAAGCTGATTCCGTTAAAATGCCTAAATTGCTGCGTTCAATTAAACGTATATGCAAACGGGAATCAGCGGAAAAAGCGCTCATTTTACTGTAACCTATGCTTTTACTGTTAAATAGCTCAACAATCTCGCTAGCGGAGAAGGGAAGCCTTCTCCGCTCTTTGTTTTTTCCCTGACAATCCCGAGCACCAAAAATGTGACAAGAATGGAAAACTGAACCGGCAGGGCTTGCATTTTGGAATGAAACGCGCTACACTACGTTTAGCACTCCGAACGGGAGAGTGCCAAAATGGGTACAAGTACAGAGGGTATAACGATGGCAAAGAAACAATTCAAAACGGAATCCAAGCGGCTTTTGGATTTGATGATCAACTCGATCTATACGCACCGCGAAATCTTTCTGCGGGAACTGATCTCGAATGCATCGGACGCGATTGACAAGCGCTATTATGCGGCGATGCAGGCGGGCAATACGGGCCTGAACCGGGACGAATACGAAATCCGGATCGAGGTGGACGAACAGCAGCGCACGCTGAGCGTCACAGACGATGGCTGCGGCATGAGCGCGGAGGAGCTGGAGACGAATCTCGGCACAATTGCCAAGAGCGGCACGCGCGCTTTTGCACAATCGCTCGAAAATGCGGAGGATATCAACGTAATCGGCCAGTTCGGCGTCGGATTTTACTCGGCGTTCATGGTGGCGGACAAGGTCACCGTCTATTCCCATAAGGAAGGCGAGACGGCCGCAGTGTGGGAATCAACGGGCGAAGACGGATACACGGTGAGCGAGTGCGATTATGAGCCGATCGGCACGAAGATCGTTCTGCACCTGAAAGCAAACGGCGACGAGGCCAATTACGACGAATTTCTGCAGGAGTACCGGCTTTCCTCACTGGTGAAGAAGTACAGCGACTACATCCGCTATCCGATTCGGATGCAGGTCGGGCATCAGCAGAAGAAGGAAGGGACGGAGGACGAGTATGAAACCGTCTATGAGGATCAGACGCTGAACAGCCGCGTGCCGCTGTGGTCGAAGAACAAGAACGAGATCACCAAAGAGGAATACAACGCGTTCTATCGCGATACGTTTTATGATTTCGAGGAACCGGCAAGCGTGCTGCATATCCGGACCGAGGGCATGCTTTCCTATACGGCGTTGCTGTATCTTCCGAAGAAACCGCCGTTCGACTTCAATACGAAGGGGTTCAAACGCGGTCTCAAGCTGTATGCCAACGGCGTAATGATTATGGAATCGTGCGAGGAACTGCTGCCCGAGTATTTCGGATTCGTAAAGGGACTCGTGGATTCGCCGGATCTTTCGCTGAATATTTCGCGAGAAATGCTGCAGCATGACCGGCAACTCTCCGCAATCGCAAACAACCTGAAAAAGAAAATCCAGCAGGAGCTGCTTCGGATGCTGAAGGATGAGCGCGATGCGTATGCGGAATTCTTCCGCGCATTCGGCCGCACGCTGAAATTCGGCGTATACGATAACTACGGCATGAACGCAGAATTTTTGAAGGATACGCTGCTGTTCCATTCGCGCGCGCTCGACAAGGAGATTACACTGAAAGAATATGTCGATGCAATGCCGGAAGGGCAGAAACAGATTTATTACGCCGCGGGCGACAGCCTTGCGCACGTTCTGAAGCTCCCGCAAACCGAAAAGGTGGCGGAGAAGGGGTACGATATCCTGTGCCTGACCGACGACGTCGATGAATTTGCGCTTCGGATCCTGCGCGAATACGACGGCAAACCGTTTGCATCCGTGTCCGATCCGTCGCTCGATCTTGCAACGGACGACGAGAAGAAGGCGATGGAGGAGAAGAAGACCGAGAGCAAGGAGCTGCTCGATCGCATCAAGACCGCGTTGGGAGACCGCGTGAGCGAAGTCGGCCTGACGGATCGACTCAAATCCGCTGTCGCGTGCCTGACGGGAGAGGAAGGCATGTCGGTCGAAATGTATAAGGTGCTGCGGCAGATGCCGAACGGCGAAACGGTTCCGATGACGTTCCGACTCGAACTGAATCCCGAGCATCCGCTGTTTAAAAAGCTCGGCACGCTCAATGACGCGCAGCTTGGGGAATATGCCGAACTGATCTTTGCGCAGGCTAAGCTGATGGCAGGTCTCCCGCTGGACGACCCCGCCGCATTCTCCGAAGCGGTCTGCAAACTGATGTAATCGAAAAAACACTCCCGGGGATAAGAACCCGGGGGTGTTTTGTATTCTTATGCATATATCCGTTCTACGCGCGGCAGCAGCGCGGTGGTGAATGCGCAGCCCTCGTTGGCCCCGCAAGCGGTCGCCTGTTCCTGGGCGGAAAGAAACCCGCCCGATTCGTCATATCCGAAGACCGTTGCAACATCTCCGGGGACAACACCAAGCCCCGTTACATCGATCAGCGTCTGATCCATGAAACAGACCTGCATCGGGCAGCGCTGTCCATGCAGCAGTACGGGGAGACGGTATTCCGCCATGCGGGGATCGAGCCCGTCACCGTATCCGATCCCAAGCACCGCGATCTCGGCATCCCTCGTCAGAACCGTGCCCGCTCCGTAGCCGAGCCGTTCGCCCGCTTTGCGGGTGCGTACATCCAGAACATACGCCTGCAGCGTTGTCGATTCGCGGATCGTTCCGCCGCCTTGCGGCGCGTCCCAGGCGAGCCGCCGACCGAGCCGAACGGCATCCAACGCATATTGCGGGTACCGCTCGCTGGCCGCCGAGTCGCAGATGTGCCTGAGGGGGATCGGAATCCCTTCCGCAGTAAAATAATCGCACGCGTCAAGGAATGCTTCGTATTGCGTTTCGCAAAGTGCGGCATCCTCCGTATCCGCAAAGTGGGAATATGCGCCCCGGACGGACAGATGCTTTGCTTTATGAAGCGCGCTCACGACGGAAGGAATCTCCTCCTTCCGTAATCCGAGCCGGTGCAGCCCCGTGTCAACCTTCAATTGCACCGAAGCGGTCGTATGAAGCCGCTCCGCTGTCGATTCTATCGCCAAGACATCCGAGCTTCGTCCGATGATCAGCGTCAGTCCGTTTCGAACCGCAGCTTCCGCCTGTGCGGGCAGCGCTTCCCCGAGCACCAGAATGTCCGCAAAAATGCCTGCTTCTCTCAGCGCAAGCCCCTCCTGCACCTGTGCCACCGCGATACACGCAACCGTCGGCAGAGAGGCGAGCGCCTTCGCAACCGGGACCAGTCCGAGTCCATATGCGTCCGCCTTTAAAACCGGAATGATGCGCCCCGTCGATTGCGCGCAGATCTCGGCGTTTTGCTGCATCGTGTTCAGATTCACTTTCAGCCATGCATTGGCACATCCCTGCATTCGCCGTCGCTCCTTCCTTTTCTCTGTGAACAGTTTACCGCATTTCATGCATAAAATCAACATTTATTTGCACTGTTTTGTAAATATTACATAAAAATGCATAAAATAATGCATATTTATGATTGACAAATGCATCCAAACACGCTATACTCGGGGCAATCCAAAGGAAAGAAGGACCCGAATATGAAAAAGATTTTTGTTATGATACTTGCGGCGCTTCTGTGCGTATCGGCGATTGCCTGCACCGCGACCGCTTCAACTGCGAAGGAGCAGATCGTATTTGCAACAAGCGCGGATTATCCGCCGTTTGAATTCATCGTTCTGGATGAGAACGGGCAGCAGCAGTATGTCGGAATCGACGTATCGGTTGCGACCGCCATTGCAGACGATCTCGGCAAGGAAATGGTTGTTTTGAACATGGACTTCGACAGCCTCATGGCAGCTCTGCAGAAGGGCGATGCGGATTATGTTCTCGCAGCCGTGGAAAACACCGAGGAGCGGCGTGACGCGGCAGACTTCTCCGATCCGTATTATACGGACCTGCCGCCGATGATCCTGGTAAAAGCGGATCAGGCCAATAGCTACACCGATCTCACTTCTTTTGCAGGCAAATCGGTCGGCGCACAGACCGGCACGACCAAAGCGGACATCGTGACCAATACGTTGGAAGGCGCAAACCTCGTTGCTTTGACCTTGGTGACCGATTTGGTGAATCAGCTCGTTTATGATAAGGTCGATGCAATCGTTCTTGACGGTGCGGTTGCGCTCCAGTTTGCGCAGAGCAATCCGGATCTTGCGGTAGCGGACATCTCGCTCGGCGAAGCGTATCCATACTGCGTCGCGGTGCAGAAGGGCGATCCGAAGAACCTGCTTCCGTCGATCAACGCAACCATCGCGAAGCTGATCGCGGAGGATCAGATTGCGGCATTTTCCGCAGCGGCTGACGAGCTCTCGGATCAGGCCATCGAATAATCGGATGACGGGATATGGACTGGAATCCGTTTGAGGGGATGTCCCCTTCGAATTTCTTCAACTTCTCGTTTCTGCCGAAGTATCTGTCGTTTTTTGTGCAGGGTGTCGAGTACACCCTGCTCCTTTCGGTCGTATCGGTTGCGCTTGCAATCCTGCCCGCGCTGCTGCTTGCTTTGATGCGGCTCAGTAAGTGGAAGCCGTTGAAATGGGTGTCGGGCGCCTACATCGCCGTGTTTCGGTCGACGCCGCTGATGGTGCAGCTGTACATCATTTACTACGGATTGTTTTCGCTGATCAAGGTTCCGACGTATACGATTTTCGGCTTTATAGACATTTCGCGTTTCATCCCCGGCGTCGTCGTGCTTGCGCTGAACAGCTCGGCATACGTCGCGGAAATCATCCGCGCAGGCATTCTCGCGGTTGACGCGGGGCAGATGGAAGCGGCGCGTTCGCTCGGCCTGTCAAAAGGAACGAGCATGATGCTTGTTGTCTTGCCGCAAGCGATCAAAAACATTCTGCCCGCGCTTGCGAATGAGCTTGTTACGATGGTCAAGGAATCCTCGATCTGTTCGGTGCTCGGCATGGCGGAACTGATGTGGGGCGCAAAGACCGTTGCAAATACGACGTATAAAACGCTGTCGCCCTATGTACTTGCCGCTCTCGTGTACTTTCTGATCAATTTCCCGGCCTCGAAGGCAATCGAGGCCATCGAAAGGAGGATGCGCCGTGGAGATCGCCGTTGAAATCATTCGCGCTGAGAACGTCTATAAGTCGTTCGACAGCAAAGTGCACGCCCTGTGCGGCTGCAGCCTGAGCGTTCAAAAAGGGGAGGTTGTCGCGATCATCGGGCCGAGCGGCAGCGGAAAGTCAACGCTTTTGCGCTGCATGAATCTTCTGGAAATCCCGACTTCCGGAAAAATACTGTTTGAAGGCACGGAGCTGACCCAAAAGCATGTGAAGATCGATGCGTACCGGCAGCGTATGGGGATGGTGTTTCAGCACTTCAACCTGTTCCCGCATAAGACCGTGCTTGAAAATATCATGCTCGCGCCGGTGCAGCTCAAACGGAAAACCAAAGCGCAGGCGCGGGAGGCTGCGATGCAGCTGCTCGATCGGATCGGGCTTGCCGACAAAGCGGATACCTACCCGAATATGCTTTCCGGCGGACAAAAACAACGGATTGCGATCGTTCGCGCGCTTGCAATGGAGCCCGAGGCCATGCTGTTCGATGAGCCGACGAGCGCGCTCGATCCGGAGATGGTCGGAGAGGTGCTCGATCTGATGCGAAGCCTCGCTGCAGAGGGAATGACGATGGTCGTTGTCACACACGAAATGGGGTTCGCACGGGAGGTTGCCGACCGTGTGATCTTCATGGACGAGGGCAGGATTCTTGAGGAAAACCGCCCCGAAGAATTGTTCGATCATCCGCAGCATCCCCGAACGCAGCTCTTCCTGTCGAAAGTTCTGTGATAATAGAAAGATACCTATTTATATAGAATAGCATATGTCTGCTTTTTTGCGGCCATATGTTATTTTTTTACTGAAAAAAACAAAATAATGAAAAAATATATGAAATAATAGTGAAAGGATACGACTTTAACCGAAAAAAACCTTGCGTAATTACACCTGCAATGGTATAGTAAGTTTGTATAAAAATATGAAAGTATACCAACTCTTTCAGGAAATGCGCAAAGGAGAGAATGTATGAACAGAAGACGTGGACTTGCGATTATCATGGCGATTATGATGCTGTTCCAGCTCATTACGCCTGCGTTTGCGGTTGCAGATGAAAATGTCGCTGCGACAGATGAGACGACGGGGATTGTAAACACAGAATCGCCTGCGAGTGCTCCGAATGACGATGCAAGCAATTCGGATCAAACCGATCCCGTTTCCGAGGACGATCTTGTTATCGTTGATGAAACGGAAGAGGCTCAGACCGAAGAGGCGGATTTGTCCGATTCCGCGATTCCGGACATTACCTTGGAGAAGACTGCAGTTCCGGAAAAGGAGGCGGTAACTACCATTTTCGAAGCAGACAACTCCAACCTGGTGTTCCAGAATGCTTCGGATGCGCTTCAGGAAAAAGCGAATGAGATTATCGAAAAGCTGATTAATATTGAATCCGTTCGCACATGGTTCTCGGAGGATGCTCAGAGCAAAATTAATGCGATCCTCGAAGAAAAATGCGAGTACAATGTGAACGAGGTTCATCCGGTGACCGTCACCGGAAGCGGCAGCGCAAACGTTACTGCTTCATTCGCAACTCCTTTTTCCGCGGAGAACAAAGTAGCTCTTTTGATCTATCGCGTGGCAGATGATTCCTTATCGCTTCTTGCCTGCATTGAACCGAAGATCAATCAAGACGGCAGTCTCACGGTGAATAACTGGAGCTGGACCGGTGATCTTATCGTTTTAACCGTCACTAACAGCGATGCGATCGCATCGGATCCGGTGTATGCCGATGGGTACTATGTTGTCGGCACGATGAACGATTGGAAGCCGGTTGCTGCATATAAGATGATGGAAAACCCTGCCAACACGTCAGAGCAGGTGCTGTTTGGCGTAAAGTTGGATGCGCAAGCCAAGCTGAAAGCGCGGAAGGTTGAAAACGGCGGTGAAAGCAATTATTGGTACCCGTCGGAAATGGATAACGTTTATGTCGTTTCAGAGACGGGCTATTACGATATCTATCTCAGACCGGATGGCAGCGGCGACAGCGCTTGGCACTGGGGATATCTCTTTGTACAGCCTGCCTCGCGGGAAATCCTCTATGATTCCGAGATGACCAATGGCATCGTGACGGGTGCTGATTCGGCCGTAATCGGCGATGTGGTCACGTTGACCGTAGATAATGTAGCGACCGGGTATGAATTGAGAACGCTGACGGTCAAAGAGGGCGAGAACGTGATTGCAACGACTCCTGTCGAGAACGAAGAGGGCAAGTATACGTTCACAATGCCGTCGAATAACGTTACCGTAACGGCGGAATTTGGTCTTATTCCGGTTGCAAAAATCGGCGAAACAAAATATGAAACGCTCCAGGCAGCTGTGGATACTGCGGCCGAAGGCGACACCATCGTGATGATCGCGGATACAAAGCTGACGGCAACCGTGAACATTGCAAAATCGATCACCCTTGATCTGAACGGTAAGACGATCGACGGTTTGGGATTGAAAGAGGTTCTTTATATCTCCGATGGCTTGTTCACGATGGATGACAGCAGTGAAGGACAAGTCGGCGTGATTCAGGGCGGCGAATACGTTGGAGGCGAGTCCACAACACTTCGTCTTATTAACAATGGAAGCGCGGATCTGAAAGGAGGCACAGTCCTTTCGCAGTCTTCCACAAGTTCTCCGCAAACGAGAGCCCATGCTGTTCAAGGAGATGGAAAAGATGTTACGCTGAATGGTGCAACGATTCATACAATAGCGCCAGACGGCAGCAATTCGTACTGCTTCTATGGAAAAACTCTCATCGTCAACAGCGGTTTGATTCTCCATGAGGAGAATACTCATTATGCCATTACGAATTTTGACGGCGGGAAGATTATTGTCAACGGAGGAACGATCCGGAGCAACAGCATTGCTCTGTTTGATGGCATGTACGGCGAGGGGATCGAGATAAACGGAGGAGATATTTACAGCAAAGGAAGAATGTTCGCTTGGTGGCGCGATAATGACGAACTAACGATAACTGGAGGAAAGCTAACCTCCGATGTGGATTTGTTTGATTCATGGAGCGCACAGCATACAAATGCAAGCATCTCTGGCGGTTATTTCAGCAATTCAGTTCCTGAAAATCTTTGCGCGGAAGGCTATGTTCCGAGCGAGGCCATTACCGATGGTGAATACGCCGGAATGTATACCGTTCTGAAGCAAAGTTCCATCACGATTGCGGAGGGAATCGAGAACGGAACCGTAATTTCGGATAAGGAAAAAGCATTAACCGGCGAAACAATTACGCTGACGGTTACCCCCGCAGATTCGTATGATCTGGATACATTGACGGTCTTTGCCGGTGAAACGGAAGTGGAAACGACCCAGGTCGAGAACGAAGAGGGCAAGTATACGTTCACAATGCCTGCAGCAGACGTTACGGTTTCCGCAACGTTTAAGGAGCTTGCGCCGAAAGCGTATGCCGCGATCGACAGTACCGGAACGGTTCTGACATTCTATTATGATGATCAGTATAAGACTCGCGAAGGCGCATACGATGTGGATCTGGAAACGAAGGTAATTGCTTATTACGATACGTCTTTATGGTTCAGCACGCACAGTACAATTCAGAAAGTTGTGTTTGATGAAACATTTAAAGATGCTAGACCCGTTTCCACGGCGAACTGGTTCGTTCAGATGACGGAGCTCACGGAGATTGAGCATCTTGACTATTTGAATACCAGCGAAGTTACGACCATGGAGTATATGTTCGCATACTGCAAGAGTCTTACAACGCTTGACGTCAGCACTTTTGATACAAGCAAAGTAACAAATATGGGCTATATGTTTGGTCGTGTTCCTCCTGGAGAATATGCCGGTGGCTGCTCGAGCCTGACAAGCCTTGATCTGAGCAATTTTGATACCAGCAATGTTACCAACATGCGCGGGATGTTCTCGGAGTGCCAAAGCTTGAGATATCTGGATGTTAGCAGCTTTGATACAAGCAAAGTAACCGACATGTATGCTATGTTTGGTACAAGCTATTATACTAATATTCATGATGGAACATTCGGCTATCCGGGCTGTGACAGTTTGGAAGAATTGGATTTAACGAGCTTCAACATGAGTAGCATCCAAAATACGGGATGCATGTTTGCGAGAAGCACGAAGCTTAAGACAATCTATGTTAATGATTCATGGAATGTGCAGAACGTAGCCGAGTCCGCACGTATGTTTTATGACTGTCCCGCTCTTGTCGGCGGCGCAGGGACAGCATTTGATGCAAATCATATTGACAAAGATTATGCCATCATCGACGGTGGCACGGACAATCCCGGTTATTTGACGCAGGGTGTATTTTACACGATCACCGTGCGGGATGCGCAGAACGGCACCGTAACCGCAAGCAAACAACAGGCAATGGCAGGCAAAACCATCACCTTGACGTTCACACCGGAGGAAGGGTATGAGCTTGAGCGTGTAACGGTACAGGAACCAGTCATCGGTCACAATGCGAGATATACGATCGATCAGTTTGGCCCGAGAAAGACGACCGAATTTGTTATGCCTGCGTGCAATGTAACGGTGTATGTCATATTTAGAGAGAAGGGCGCACCCGTTGCGGATGGATACTATCTTGTTGCGAGCGAGTGGGACCACTATGCCATGACCGATGCCAATCGCCTGGTGAAACCGGACGGAGAAGATGATTATGTCTTGGAAGGCGTAACGCTTCCGTACCGAATGAGCGTAGTGGAAGTCAAAGACGGAAACATCGTTAAGGACTTCCCTGAGAATGGCGACTGGATCGTCGGTGCCGCATATCCGAATCCGGTGGATGTCTACTTCAACCCGGAGGTTGTCCCGGCGTGGCAGAATGCACAGCCGGCATTTGACGGAAATCTCTTTATTGATGACGCAGCCTTTGTTGCGAAACTCGTCCCGGCGGACGATGCAACGAACGTAACATATTTCCGTACGTTGCAGGAAGCGATTACTGCCGCAAACGATGGCGACACAATCGTGATGATCGCGGATTACAATACGATTCAGGACTTTACGATTGATAAAGAGATTATTCTAGATCTGAACGGGAAGACGATTTTCGGCGAACAAGATACAGAACACGGGAATCGCTTTGGCTTTGTCACGATACAAGGCACAGAAGAAAAAGCGGCTAAGTTGATTATCGTTGATAGCAGCGAAAACAACACGGGCGTTCTTTCCAGAGGCGAGGGACGTGGTTATACAATCTTAGTACAAGGACCCTATGCAAGAGCGGAGTTTAATGGAGGCCTCATTTCTACTCTTGTCGGGCCTACGGTAGGAATTTATGACCATGCCAGTGTAATTGTCGATGGCTCATCAATGTATTCTGAGCATGGCCAGACGCTGAGTATTATCAGCGGAAGTTCAGTAATTATGAAGAGTGGATTCATCAAATCCGAGACAACAACGCCGATCTTTTCCGCGGTGAATGTTTTAGGCAACGAAGGAGAAGATTATCCATCCTTTGAGCTCCAGGGAGGAACGATTGAAGCGACATTGACGCCCGCAATTACAGTATCCTATGGGCAGGCAAAAATCAAGAACGGGAAGGTTGTCGGCGGCGTGTCCGGAGGAGTCGATCAAGCCGATGTCTTTACAAGAGATGATGCTGATGTGCAGATTTCCGGCGGCTATTTCAGACAGCCGGTTCTGCAAGAGAATTGCGCGGAAGGCTATGTTCCGAGCGAGGCCATTACCGATGGCGAATACGCCGGAATGTATACCGTAGTTCGAGGTGTAATCGTTACGTTTGAGACGGACGGCGGTGAACCGGTACCGGAAAAGCAGGTCTTTGCAAAGGGCGGAAAGGCAACGGAACCCACCGAGACTCCGATCAAGGCAGAGTTTGTCTTTGATGAATGGGTGGACGAAAACGGAGATCCGTTCGACTTTGAGACCGAACTGACCGAAGATATCGTACTCACTGCGAAGTGGAATGCAGCGGTTGCCAAGATCTCGCGCGGCGAAGGCGAATCTGCAGTTACGAGCTACTATGCGACGTTGCAGGATGCAGTTGCAGCCGCAGTCAACGGCGATACGATCGTCATGATCGCGGACATCTATACGGAAGAATCCGTTGTGATTACGAATAAGACGCTCACACTTGATCTGAATGGTAAGAGACTGGAGGGTCATAATGATGATACCGAAGGGATTTATGACGATGGAACGCATGATTGGATGTTCATCATTGTCGAGGGAGATTACTATTCAACAACAAGCAAGCTGATCATTGAAGACAGCAGTGAAGATCAAACCGGCTATATTACATCGTCCGGCGATAATTTGGGTGGCTGCACAATTAAAGTTGGAACAAGAGAGCTGCCCAGCGCAAGCGTCGAATTAAAAGGCGGTACGATTACGAACGATAGAAGAGGTTGGGTAATTTATGAATGGGGATTCTGCAGTGAAAGCATTATTGCAGGAGCCTACATATTCACGAATAATTCACCCACTACTGTGTTTGTGGCGAATGGAAACAGCCATCTGACGATGACGTCAGGAACAATTTATAATGGCTTTAGCAGTTTTGAGTATTCCAATCCGACTGCTTTAGTACTTGAATCTGATTCGTATTTCGTAATGAATGGCGGAACAGTGGAAAGCGCTTTCGGCATTGGGCTTTGGAGCAATGTTTCTCCTGAGATTCGGATTTATAACGGAGTAATCAAAGGTGCGAACGCAGCTGTACACGTTGGAATGTGGGATTGGGCACGGACAGACGAGTATAAGGATAAGTACGTACAACCTGTTTTAATCGAAGGTGGTGTTTTCATTGCAAACGATGGAAATGACATTTTTGACATTAATTCTTATACGATTCCTGAAGACATTACAGTAACCGACGGTTACTTCTCCAAGTCGGTGCCTCCGGAGTATGTGGTAGAGGGAAAGCTTTGCACGACGACTTTGACCAAAACGGTTGAGGGCGTAGAAGGCGACTTCTATTACATTGTCAACGCAATTGAAGCCACGCTGAATCCAGGCGAAGGCGCGTTCGCGGATGAAACAACCTCGAAGATGATTCTTGTTCCGGAAGGCGAGAAAGTTGAGGATGCGGTAGCGTACACGGATGATTTCGTGCCGGCTAAGGAAGGCCATACGTTTACCGGATGGACGCCGGATGAGGCGGTAACGGCGGAGAGCAATTCGCGAACCGCAGAGTTTGAGATCAACAAGCATACGCTGACGGTGTATACGTACATCCAGTCTCCGGATGATATTCCGGTGGATCCTTCGGAACTCTATACGACATACGAGAACGTCCCGTTCGGAACGACGATCGCAGGGAATACGGATTATCTGCCGGAGAACCCGACGCGTGAGAACTATCTCTTCGTAAAGTGGCAGACGATTGATGGGAACGCAGTTCCTGCAACAATGCCGGATGAAGATCTCACCATTGTAGGTGTTTGGACTGGCAAGACAATCAATGTGATCTTCTTCAGCGGCGTACCCGGAGAGCTCGGAATCCTTGGAATGAAGACCTTTGAGTATGGAAAAGCGGTTGACATTCGTGCTGCAGCGGATGAACTCGGTTTAATTGAAGAGAAGATTGCAGAACTGAAGACTGCAAAAGAGACTTCTGAAGGCAAAAAGTTCGTTCTGGGTGAAGGTGACGCAATGTGGACACCGATCCTGCCGAATGTGAAGTCCTTCGCGACCAGAGATATGGTTTACAGCCTGAATTGGATCGAGGTACATACGGTCAAGTTCATGGAAGGTGAATCGATCCTGAAATCGGTCGACGTTGTAGACGGCAAGAAGGTCGCTGAACCGACAGCGGAGGAAGTGGAGAGAACCGGCTATACATTTGATGGTTGGTTCATCAAGGTTGGCACTGCAGAAGTCGCATATGACTTTGATGCAAAGGTAACCGATGATCTTGCGATTACCGGAAAGTGGACGATTAATCAGTACAACGTTACATTCGTGAATGACGATGGAACAGAGCTGAGCAGCAAGGATTACGATTACGGTACCCCTGCTTCTGCGATTGAAGTACCCGATGATCCGACAAAGCCTGCTACGGAGGAGAAGTCCTTCCAGTTCAGCGGATGGAACCCGGCAATTCATGATGTTGGAACAGAAGATGAAACGTATACTGCAACGTATACGGAGACCGACAATGTTGCGAAGATTGTAACGGCAGAGGAGACGAAGTACTTTGCTTCCCTGCAGAACGCGATTGACGCAGCGAATAAGGATGATACGGTTATCCTGTTGAAAGACATTCAGCAGACAGAGACTGTGAACATCACGAAGACGGTAACCCTTGACCTGAACGGCAATACGATTGATGGACTTAGGTTGGAGCGTGTGATCGTAGTCTCGGATGGCCTGTTCACGCTTGATGACAGCAGTGAGGAGCAGACTGGTAAAATCCTGGGAGGAAGTCACGTTGGTACGTTCTCGGCCGGAGGAAACAGTGCTTATACTCTTTGGGTAAAGAATAGTGCTAGCGCTGATCTGAAGGCAGGAACGATTTTAACGCGGACCTTGGAAAACAATAACGGCAATCGTGGCTTTGCACTTTATACAAGTGAATCAGCGAAAGTCGAACTGAATGGCGCAAAGCTTCAAAGCGATGCGCTCAGAGGGAATAATTCCTTCACTGTATATTTGAACGCGCCCAATGGTGGTTCGTTTATCATGAATAGTGGATCCATTATTCAAAACGAGCCGAATAGCGATGCGATCTTGCTCTTTGGTGGAGCATTTGAAATGAACGGCGGCGAGATCAGGAGCACCGATACTGCACTGTTCTTCGGACATGACAGCCATGGTGCTACAATCAACGGCGGATCAATGTATGCAGAGCAAAATGTATTTACTTGGTGGTGTGATACAGAAAAAGATGTATTGACAATCACCGGCGGTGTGTTCACCTCCGACAATCACATTTTCCAGGAGAATGAGTATTATCGTCCGACACAAGTAAATGTTTCCGGTGGATATTATGCGGAGCCGGTACCTGCAGATTATTGCGCAGAAGGATATATCCCGAGCCCGATGATCACGGAAGGCGAGTATGCGGGAATGTATACTGTCGTAAATGCTGTAACGGTCACATTCGATTCAGACGGAGGAGATCCGGCACCGGAGGCACAGGTGATTGCGATCGGTGGAAAAGCAGAGGAACCGGAAGAGCCCACAAGAGGAACGGATACATTCCTCGGTTGGTTTGCGCCAGATGCCGAAGAATCGTTTGACTTTGAAACGGCCATTGAGCAGGATCTGACATTGACGGCAAAGTGGGAAGAGAAAATTGGTTCTGCAACGTACAGTTATTCGCTGACGCTCTCTGACAGCATTGACATGAATTTCAAAGTCAAGAATCTTGCTGAAGGAACGGATCCGAAGGATTACACCATTGAATACACATTCAACGGCGTGACCAAGAAACAAGCGCTTGAGAACATGGATATCAATTCTGTTGTTGTGGCAAGCTGCTATGCTATGCAGATGACAGACGATGTGCACGTAGTCGTTCGGTATAAAGAAACCGTGATTAAGGATGTCATTAAGACGGTGCGCGGATACTGCGAAGAAGTGATTGCGCTGTACAAGGATTCTTCGAGCGAGAAATATCAGAAACTTGTTGAGCTTTGCAAAGCGACTTTGGATTACGGAACATATGCGCAAAAGCAGTTCAACTATAACGCTGATTCGGATGAGACGCTGGCAAATCGCGGAACTGACAAGACGGATGTTGCGGCAGTTGTTATTCCCGAATCGCAGAATGTGATGGAAGGTAATTGTACAGGAATCATCGGCTCCAGATTTGCTATGACGACTTCATCCAAGATTACCTTGAGCGTTCGTTTCGTCCATACGGCGGATGCCAATATGGAAGACTATAAGTTCTTCTTAACGGTGAACGATGGGGAAGAAACCGAAGTAACTGCTGTTGAGGACAACGGAAGATACCTTGTTGCCATCAGCAACATAGCGACACACGATCTTGGAAATACTTATAAGGTCCGAGTGGAGCATAGTGATGAGACGACTTATTCGTTAACGACAAGCCCGGTGACGTACATGTATAAAGCGGCGACTGCCGGCGTTCAGACGAATCTGAACAAAGCACTCTATCAGTATTATGTGGATGCAAAAGCATTCTTTGCATTCAATTGATTGCTGCAAGTAAGATGGAAACGTGAAAAGGAATAGCGCAAGGTATTCCTTTTCACAGAACGATTTTGATTAAAAAAGGAGAAATACAATGAAACAGTTTTTTATGGAACCCGAAGTTGAAGTGATTCGGTTGGATGGCGCAGATATCATCACGAGCAGTGATCAGGATCAGTGCAATTGCAGCGGAGAAACTGCTGACATCGCGGCATAATACGCCAAACGGATAGAAAAGTTTTTATCGGGCGACAGGCGGGTTCGACCGTCTGTCGCTTTAGGCGTTCTTACTATGAAACCCATTTGCAAAGCGAATCAAACGATTGAAAAATTGCTCGGGCCTCAAATCGAAGATCCGGCGAAAACGTATCGAACAGCAAATCATTGTCTCGCAGTGAAATGTGAAGATGGAACCTTGTTGTTTCATACGTTAACTGGCATGCTTCTTTTGATGGAACCGGATGAAGATGAGCAGATGAACCGTACGTTTCTTCTTCGAAATTGGTTTTTGGTTCCGGATACATTCGATGAACAGAAGCAAACGAAGGACTTGCGAGCTCTTTTGCAAACAATTCAGGTAAAACCAAATCAAATTACCGGATTTACAATCTTAACGACAACGGATTGCAATGCCCGATGCTTTTACTGCTATGAACTCGGACGCAAACGAACGAACATGGATGAAGAGACGGCGCGAGACGTAGCTGCATATATAATCCGTGTTGCAAATGGTGAGCAGGTAAAGATACAATGGTTTGGAGGAGAACCACTTACGAATCGCCGTGCCATCGAGATCATTTGCGAAAAGCTTCGGGAGAGCGGAGTCGGATTTGAGTCTTCAATGGTTACAAACGGATATGAGTTGGATGCGAAAACGGCTGCGTGCGCACGGCAAGACTGGAATCTCAAATCGATCCAGGTCACACTGGATGGTATGGAAGAAACCTATCGTCGCACGAAAGCATACGTAGATCGTCCCCAAAGCCCACTTACGGTTGTTTTGGATCATATCGATTCAGCATTGCAGGAAGGAATTGAAGTATCGATCCGATTGAATATTGACGCAAACAATGCGTCAGAAATGGAACAACTGATCGAACTGCTTCATTGCCGGTTCGGAGGTCGAAGCAACCTTACGGTATATTGTGCGCTTCTCCGTGCGTTTACCGGAAAAATTTCTGCTTTCGCATCGGAGCAAGCAGCGGCAGAAAAGGTCCTGGAATTATTTCAGAAACTCGAGAGATATGGGTTCACAAAACATAAGCCCATTCGGACAGAGTTGAAAACAAGTGCTTGTATGGCAGATAATGATTCGCATGAGGTGATTGTACCAGATGGACGAATCGGAAAATGTGAACATTACAGCGAAACGGAATTGGTCGGAAGCATTTATTCATCGCAAAAAGATAGGAAACAGATTCAAGCGTGGAAAGAGCCGGTAGGAACAAGAAAATCCTGCAAAAATTGCCCGTTGTATCCTCGATGCTATCAGTTGGTGAAATGCGATTGGACGACTGTTGACTGTTCGGAATCTTCCAGAATCCTCCATCACGCACAATTGGAACGTCAATTGTTGGATGCTTATGAGAACTATAAACAGGAAAAACAATCGGAGAAAAGAGCATGAAATTGAAATCGAAGATGACCTTGATGGAGCTAGGAACATCATATGTTGCTGTTCCTGTGGAGCAAAAGACCGAAAATGATCATTATCTGATTCGATTAAATGAGACTGGAAAAAGTGTTTGGGAAGGGTTGACCGAAGGGCTTTCTGCGGAAGCAATTGCAGAGCGACTAACCCAACAATATGATGTTAAACTGGATAGGGCTATGAAGGCTGTCCAAAACGTGATAAAATCGTTACGCGAAGGAGGCTTGTTGGAAGAATGAAACGATCCTATTTATTTGCAATCTTGCTATGCATGGTTCTGCTGCTGGAGATCGGATGCAGCTGTACCTGCGCAGTACAAGAAACCAAGGAATCCACCATTCCTACGGAGACCGAGGTCCCTATGGCGAAAGAAACGGTCACAAGTCAAATTGATAAACCGACAGAGATTCCTATCGAAACGGAGGAACCCTTGCCTTCTGCAACGCTGGAACCGACTCCTGTACCGGAGTATGAACTGGATACATCTGAGGAAGAAGCGTGTTTGCATAAAATGCTGATCGGAACAGAGCTGGATGGCGAGATTGTATATGTGTGTGAAGCGTGCGGTAAGGAGTTCTTCTCAGATCAGATCAATCCCGAGGGAAAAGAACACACATATCGTCAGGTCGCATATCAGCCTTCGACATGTATTGAAAAAGGCCATGCAGAATATGAATGTACCAATTGTGAGGCGCATGTAACCGTTACACTTGAAAAATCGGCACATAAGGAAGCTGTTGATCCAGCTAAGCCGGCAACCTGTAAAGATCGTGGATTGACAGAAGGACGACACTGCACAGTATGTGGAAAAGTTCTTGTGAAACAGCAGAGGACTGCTTATGCAGAACATTCTTACCGAGACGGAAAGTGCATTTGGTGCGGAAAAGCTGCGCAAGGAGAGGAAGCTGATTGGAACGGTGGATACGAATTACCGGATATTCCCATTCCCTAACTCGGCGGTGTGAAATCTTTTCTGTAAATGGCGGTCTTCTGCGATATGACCGTTGATTGGGTGGGCCGAATGGCAGATACTGTCATTCG
>ONLX01000104.1 GCA_900318765.1 uncultured Eubacteriales bacterium | reverse complement strand
ATGGTAGGATTCGAACCCACGGATGCTCTCACATCAACGGTTTTCAAGACCGCCTCCTTAAACCGCTCGGACACATCTCCTCGCGCAATGGTGATTATACCAAACGCCTTTTCAATTGTCAACCGTTTCTTTCCGCGAAATGCCCCGGTTCGTCGATTTCCATCGGCTCTGGAGCAGTTTTTGGAAGGCATTCATCCGATTTCGCCCGATTCCGGGAGACAATGCAGATGCGTCTGCCCAAGCACACGAAACGCTTCCGCGCCCGAGGACAGCGTCCGAAATCCGAATTGAATGGATCGCAGTTTCAGATAAAGCCGCAGCGCATCGGCTTCGGGGGAACCTTCGGGGTATTGACTTTTGTGACATTGGAAGATCGCATCCATCTGCGCCGTAAGACGCCGTCCGGTTTTGACGAACCGGTTCGGGCGCGCGGTCATATAAAACGCGACGCCCTTGACGGGAGAAGCAGGAACGCCATATCGCGCTCGCATCAGGCTGTCGTACGGCGCAAAGCACACCAGCTTTCGCACGGCACACCCAACGGCAAGATGATCGGCGTGACACTCACTCTTCGCGTTCGGATCGGGCGCGAAAACAAGGTCCGGCTGTACGGCGGCGAGTGTTTCGGCAATGCCCTGTTCCAATGCCGCTTCCGTATAGCCCGCGCCGTCGCACAGGTCCAAAAAGCGCACGTCCGTAACTCCGAGCTGCGATGCGGAGGCAACGGATTCCTGCCTGCGAAGCGCGGCAAGATCGTCGCCGGTCACGCCATGGGATGCCCCGTCGCCGAACCGCCCGTCGGTACAGATCAGGAACACAACATGCTTTCCCATTTCGGTCAGCTTCTTCACGGTTGCGCCGGCGCCGATCTCGATATCATCGGGATGTGGGCCGACAAACAAATATCGATCAAACGCCTCCACCTTCGGAAGCGGAACCGCAAATCGGATCGCAGTTTTCACAAGCCCCATACGCCGATCTCCTCCCTGCTGCAAAGAACGTTTTTTCCTTATTGAATTATACCGCTCCTGCAAAGAAACCGCAAGCCGCAATGCAAAACTTTCCGCGCATCGGATGTACAATCGAAAGCAACACGGCACACATGCCCGAGAACATGTGCGCCGCTTGAGGAATCTTAATACTTCGTCTTCGGCTTTCCGAAAAGTGCGCCTAAGTACCCGAAGAGGATTGCCGCAGCAATGCCTCCGGCGGCGGCTTTGAGACTGCCCGTGAATGCGCCGATCAGCCCATCCGATCGAACCGCTTCGATCGCTCCTTTCGCAAGCGTGTACCCGAATCCGGTCAGCGGAACGGTTGCGCCTGCTCCGGCAAAGCGCACCAACGGTTCATAGACGCCGATCGCGCCGAGCAGCACGCCCAAGGTGACGAACAACACCAGAATGCGAGGCGGAGTCAGTTTGGTCAAGGAGAGCAGCAGCTGCCCGATCGTGCAGATTGCGCCGCCGATCAAAAATGCCCAAAGATACTGCATCATGCTTCGCCTCCTTCTGCGTGCTCCAGAACGACCGCATGCGCAATCCCCGGGATACTTTCCCCCTGCTGGCAGGAGGTCGGGCTCATCAGCGCGCCGGTTGCGAGAAAAAGAATGCGTTTTAGCGCTCCGCTTTCGAGCTGCGGAAGCAAATGCCCCGTAAGGACGACGGCCGAGCAGCCGCAGCCGCTGCCGCCGCAGTTATAGCCTTGTTCGGGGGAATAAATGCTTGCGCCGCAGTCCATGTGCACGTTGGAGAGGCTGATTCCGTTCTGGCTGCACAGCTTGCAGAGGAGCTCGCTTCCGAGCGTTCCGAGGTCCCCGGTCACGATCCGGTCATAGTCGCTTGACTTGCGGTTCATGTCCTTCAGGTGCTTTTGGATCGTATCGCAGGCGGCCGGCGCCATCGCTGCGCCCATATTTGCGATATCGTTGATCCCAAGGTCGATCACGGTCCCGATCGTTGCGGAGCTGATGCGGATGTGCGAATAGCGGGAATCGGAATCGGCCCGATCGGCAAGCAGCACGCAGCCCGCGCCGGTGACGGTGCGCTGCGCAGTCGGAGGCGCGGTTGTTCCCATTTCAAGCGGATATCGGTACTGCCGCTCTGCCGTGGAAAAATGACTGCACGCAACACATGCGACCGGGGAACGGAATCCTGCATCCACGAGCACGCTGCCGAGCAGCAGCGATTCGGACATCGTGGAGCACGCACCGTACAGACCGAGATACGGCACACCGAGCTCACGCGCGGCATAGTTCGACGTGATCAGTTGGTTCAACAGGTCGCCGCCGAGCAGCGCCGACAGCTTTTTGGGTTGCAAACCGGACTTTTGGCAGGCGAGCCGTATGGTTTCAAGATACAGTGTCCGTTCGGCTTTTTCGAAACTGTCCTGTCCGAAGGTATCATCCGGCTCGATCCGGTCGAAGGATTCGGCGAGCGGGCCTTCCGATTCCGACTTGGATACGATGCCTGCGCTGCCGATCACATAGGGGCGATTTTCAAAGAGCAGCGTTTGCTGCCCAATTTGTCGTTTCATTCGTTTGCCTCCTGTTTTGATTAGCGTTTCCCAGAACGCATCCGTTTATCCATGAAAAAACAGCGGGATTTTCGGAAAGCGTGTTGCGAAAATCTTGATTTGTGGTACAATAGCGGGGAAGAAATCCAAACGGAGGCAATTATGAAAATCGGCATTGGAAATGACCATTCCGCATTTGAATTGAAGCAGGTGATTGCGGCGCACCTGAAGGCGCAGGGGCACGAGGTCGTCGATTACGGATCGTATTCGGCGGAACGCTGCAACTATCCCGAGTTCGGGGAGAAGGTTGCCCGCGCGATCGTGCGCGGCGAAGTGGAGCGCGGCGTTTTGATCTGCGGGACCGGCGTCGGCATTTCGCTTGCGGCAAATAAGGTCAAGGGCATCCGCGCGGCGGTCTGTTCCGAACCGTATACGGCGCAGCTTGTCCGGCGGCACAACAACGCGCAGATCATAGCGTTCGGCGCGCGCGTCGTCGGAGATGAAATGGCGAAGATGATTGTCGATTCGTTTCTTGCGGCAGAGTTTGAAGGCGGGCGGCATCAGATGCGGATCGACATGATCTCCGAAATCGAAGAACGAGAAGCATAAAACCGGGTATCCGATGTCCAAACAGACGGCAGATCGCGCCGTCTGTTTTTTGCTGTCCGAAAATATTACAACTATGTTGCAACTGCGCCGATTCCGTCTGTTACAATAAAGACAGAAAGGATGTGAT
>ONLX01000080.1 GCA_900318765.1 uncultured Eubacteriales bacterium | reverse complement strand
TGCATTCTACCATATCTCCTCCCCTTTTTCAAGCTCTCTCCTCCCCTTTTTCTCCCTTTCTCTTCGTAAACTTACCGTAAGCGGGGGCAGGCTCATCCCGTTCGCCAGGGTTACGCGATTAACCCCTTGTGATTTTGCTGCGTGCGGCGTATAATCCCCGTAGAAGGAAGGGTGGGAGATGACCATGCAAAAACAAAACTCGTTCGGCGCTTCCGTCATAAAAATCGCTGTTCCGGTCGCGCTGCAATGCATGCTGCAGGCGTCCTTTTCCATCGTTGACCAGGTTATGGTGGGAACGATCGGCAGCGTGAGTGTGGCGGCGGTTGGATTTGCAAGCAAGCTCAGCTCGCTCTATGGGGTCGTCATCGGCGCGGTCGTTTCGGTCGCGGGGATCCTGATGGCGCAGTACCTCGGCGCAGACGATGCGCAGGAGGCGGATCGCAGTTTTTCCTGGAACCTTCTGATCGCAATGCTGATCGCCGCGCTGTTTACCGCGGTGTGCCTTGCCTTTCCGACGCCGCTGATGCGGCTGTATTCCAAAGACGACGCTACGGTCTTGGTCGCAAGTTCGTATCTTCGAATCGTCTGCATCGGCTTTTTTGGATACGCCGCCAATCTGTTGATCGCAACGCGGATGCGCTGCTATGAGCATGCGACGCTTCCTCTGCTCTTCAGCATTGCCGCGAACATTCTGAATACGCTGCTGAACGCTCTGCTGATCTTCGGAAAGCTCGGGTTTCCGGCCATGGGGGCAAACGGCGCGGCGATCGCCACGGTGGTCTCCCAACTGTTCAATACGCTGCTGCTCGTGATCGGGATGCTTGTTACCGACCGGAAGCGAAACGCGCGCTTCGTCTTTTCGCTAAGCTTGCGCAAGCTGAACCTTCGCACCTACGGTTCGATCTTCCTCCCGGTGCTCGTGATCGAATTTATGTGGAGCCTCAGCGAGAATGTGTATGCTTCGATCTATGGGCATATCGGAACTTTGGAAAGCGCGGCAATGACGCTGACGTACCCGATTCAGGGGCTGATGATCGGCGCAATGAGCGGTCTTGCGCAGGCGGCGGGCATTCTGATCGGAAAAGAGCTCGGAAGCAAGGCGTATGACTCCGCCTATCGGAAGGCAAAGAAACTGATGTGTTACGGTCTTGCCGGTTCGGTCATACTCTCGGCAGCGCTGGTGCTTTTGATGCGCTTCTATGTGGAGGTCTATCAGGTCGAACCATACGTGAAACAGACGGCGATGCAGCTTCTGACGGTCTTTGCATTGGTTTCCCCCGTCAAGGTTCTGAATATGATCCTGGGCGGAGGCATCGTCAAAAGCGGCGGAAAGACGAGAATCATGATGGGGATTGAGCTGCTCGGCGCATGGGGATTCGGCGTTCCGCTCGGGCTCCTCGGCGCTTACGTGTGGCATCTCGAAATTCCCTACGTATACCTGATCCTCTCGATGGAAGAATGTGTGCGGCTGCTTTTGACCTGGATCGTCTTTGTCCGGAAAAAATGGATGCAGACCATCTGACGGATCAATCGCGAGGAAAGTGCTATGTGGAACGAAAACAAGGTGCGCATCAAGGATATCGCCGAAGAGCTCGGCGTCAGCACGGCGACGGTATCGAACGTGCTCCATGGGAAAACGCAGAAAATCTCCGCGCGCACCGTTAAAGCGGTTGAAAAAAAGCTCGAGGAGCGCGGCTATATTCCCAACATGGCGGCGACGCTGCTCGCGCGCAACAACTCCCGGATCATCGGCGTCGTCATGAACGATCATCCGAAATACGAAGGACATGCGCTGGAAGACCCGTTTCTTTCGGCTGCCGTCAACCATCTGTCGGATGAAATCGATCGCCGGGGCTATTTTATGATGTTGAAAAAGGCAAAACGGATGAAGGAGATCGTCGTTTTCGCTTCGATGTGGAATCTGGACGGAATGGTTCTGATCGGGTTCTGCGAGGACGATTATCAGGATCTGCGTGACCGGATCCGGATTCCATTCGTCATTTACGACGGCTTTTTCGACGTGCAGAACCGATTCGGGAACGTCCTGATCGATGATTTTGACGGCGGACGGCAGGTTGGTTCCTATCTGCAGGCGCTCGGTCACAGGCGCGTGCTTTGCCTGGCCGACAACGACGTCTGCATGGATCGGAAACGGTTCGACGGGCTTTGCGAAGGGCTTGGCACCCCCGCAGTGCTTTGGATCATCCCGATGGAATCGTCTGCCCGGGAAGCGTTTTATACGGAACGCCTCCCGATGATTCGTTCCTTCTCGGCGGTATTTGCCGTGTCGGATTTCTACGCCGTGGAACTGATGCGGTTTTTGCAGAGAAACGGATGCGCGGTTCCGGACGAGATCTCGATTGTAGGATTCGACGGCAGTCGGGAAGCCGCCGCTTCGATTCCGCCGTTAACGACCGTCGTGCAGGATAATCTGCTTCGCGCAAAAACGGCCATGGATCTTCTGATGCAAATGATCGGCAAAGATTGCTCCTCGGAAACAATCTGCATCCCGGTCCGGCTGCGGATCGCAAAAAGCGTAAAAGCCGTTCCTGCCAAAGAAGCGCAAGAACAGCTTTTTCCCCGTGAAACGGTATTCGATCCCGATGACTAACGTTTTCGAGTTGCTTTTTATAAAAAATATCCTGCCACTGTCGTGGCAGGATTTTGGCTTTGGTGGAGC
>ONLX01000041.1 GCA_900318765.1 uncultured Eubacteriales bacterium | reverse complement strand
CGATGCAGCCCTATCGGATGCAGATCCGGAACCGCAAAGGCATTTACGGAGAGCAGCGCATCTTAAACGAGAACGATGAGCCGATCGGAGAGGATCCGTGGTTCCTTCCGGCAGCGACGGCGTTGGACCTTGAATCTGCCGCAAAACTTGTGGACGAGTTCGGCGGTGCCTGTTATCCGGCGCATATCGATCGCGAAGCGAACGGTCTGCTTGCCATCTTAGGCGCATTTCCGCCAAAACCTGTGTTCCGGTGTGCGGAGCTTCGGGAAGCGGAGCATATCGCGCTTGCGGAAGGCAGAACGGTGGTCGTCAGTTCGGATGCGCATCGGCTCTGGGAGCTCAAAGAGGGCGGTACGCCTTTACATCTGGATGCGCCAAAAGACAATCCGGATGCGGTACGGCGAGCTTTGATCGCGTATTTGAGACGGGGTGCTGTATGAAAGAATTGTCGCTGAACGTATTGGACGTGGCAAAAAACTCCGTAAAGGCGGAGGCAACGCTGATCGAGATTGCGTTGATAGAAACGGAAACGACGCTGCTTCTGCGGATCCGGGACAACGGATACGGTATGGAACCTGCATTTTTAGAACGCGTGCTCGATCCGTTTTCAACGACGCGAACAACGCGCAAGGTCGGACTTGGACTACCGCTCTTAAAGCTTGCGGCGGAACAGACGGGCGGCACGCTGAAGATCGAATCGGTTTCTCGGAATGCTTCCAAAGAGCACTGCGGGACAACGGTGGAAGCGTTCTTTCATACCGACCATATGGATTTCACACCGATCGGCGATATTATTTCAACCATCACGCTGCTGATTCAGGGAAATCCGGGCATCGATTTTCGGTTTCTGCATGAGATGCCGGATCGGAAAGTGGAACTGGACACGAGAGAGCTTCGCGCGGTTTTGGGAGACGATGTACCGCTGAACGATTTTGCGGTATTGAATTGGATTACGGAATCGCTTCAGGAACAGTACAACTCCTGAGTGAGAATACATTTTTGAGCAAAAGACAGAAAACAAACAGAAAAACAAACGAAAGGATCAAACAATCATGAAGTCATTGGAAGAACTTGCGGCAATCCGTGAACGGATGAAAAACAAGGTTGCTCTTCGCGAAGCGAACGGCGATATCCGCATCGTGGTCGGCATGGCGACCTGCGGCATCGCGGCCGGTGCTCGTCCGGTGCTGAACGCGCTGGTTGAAACCGTTGCCAAAGAGAACCTCGATAACGTCACCGTCACGCAGACGGGATGCATCGGAATGTGTCGGCTTGAGCCGATCGTCGAAGTGTTCGTGCCCGATCAGGAGCGCGTCACTTACGTCAAGATGACCCCGGAGAAAGTGCCGGAAATCATCGAGCAGCATATCAAAGGCGGAAAGCCCGTGGCTAAGTACACGATTGGCGCCGTCGAAGCATAAACGGAGGTAAACCGCACTATGATTCGCACACACGTATTGATTTGCGGCGGAACCGGCTGCAGTTCTTCGAACAGCATGTTGATCGCAGATCGCATGGAAGAAGAAATTGCCAAGCAGGGTCTTGCCGATGAAGTGAAAGTCGTTCGCACGGGCTGTTTCGGCCTTTGCGCACTCGGCCCGGTTATGATCGTTTACCCGGAGGGCACCTTCTACAGCCGCGTGACCGTGGAAGACGTTCCGGATCTCGTCGAAGAGCATCTGCTCAAAGGCCGCGTCCTGGATCGCCTCGTTTACCGTGAGGATGAGGGCGGCGATGAAAAGGTCGAAGTTCCGTCCCTGCAGGAGACCGGATTCTATAAGACCCAGAAGCGCGTTGCGCTGCACAACTGCGGTTTGATCGATCCTGAGAACATCGAAGAGTACATTGCGGTCGACGGCTATGCCGCACTCGGCAAAGTGCTGACTGAGATGACTCCGGAAGGTGTCATTCAGCTGATGAAGGACAGCGGGCTGCGCGGCAGAGGCGGCGCAGGCTTCCCGACCGGTTTGAAGTGGGAATTTGCTGCGAAGAACAAGGTCCCGCAGAAGTATGTCATCTGCAACGCCGACGAGGGCGACCCCGGCGCTTTTATGGACCGTTCCGTTCTCGAAGGCGATCCGCATGCCGTGTTGGAAGCTATGGCGATTGCGGGTTATGCGATCGGCGCAAACAAGGGTTACATCTACGTTCGTGCAGAGTACCCGATCGCTGTCAAGCGTCTGAACATCGCAATCAGCCAGGCCAGAGAATACGGCCTGCTCGGTGAGAATATTTTCGACACCGGCTTCAACTTTGATATTGAAACCCGTCTCGGCGCAGGCGCGTTTGTTTGCGGCGAAGAAACCGCGCTGATTACCTCCATCGAAGGCAACCGCGGTGAGCCGAAGGCCAAGCCGCCGTTCCCGGCGAACAAAGGTCTGTTCGGTCAGCCCACGATCATCAACAACGTGGAAACGCTCGCCAACATCCCGCAGATCATCCTGAAGGGGCCGGAATGGTTCGCTTCGATGGGTACCGAAGATTCCAGAGGCACGAAGGTCTTCGCGCTCGGCGGAAAGATCGTAAACACCGGTCTTGTCGAGATTCCGCTCGGCACAACGCTGCGTGAGATCATTTTCGACATCGGCGGCGGCATCCCGAACGGTCGCCAGTTCAAAGCGGCGCAGACGGGCGGCCCGTCCGGCGGCTGCATTCCGGCCAAGTATCTCGATACTCCGATTGATTTCGGCAACCTGACTCGCATCGGATCGATGATGGGTTCCGGCGGTCTGATCGTCATGGATGATTCGACCTGTATGGTCGACGTTGCTCGCTTCTTCCTGGACTTCACGGTCGACGAGAGCTGCGGCAAGTGCACGCCGTGCCGTATCGGTACGAAGCGCCTGCTGGAGATGCTGGACAAGATTACATCCGGCAACGGCACGCTTGAAGATCTTGATAAGATGGAAGAGCTGTGCAACTATATTAAGAACAACTCGATGTGCGCGCTCGGCCAGACGGCGCCGAACCCGGTTCTTTCTACGCTGAAGCATTTCCGCGAAGAGTACGAGGCGCACGTGGTTGAAAAGCGTTGCCCGGCCGGCGTCTGCAAGAAGCTGCTGCATTACGAGATCATTCCCGAGAAGTGCAAAGGCTGCACCAAGTGCGCACGGAATTGCCCGGTGAACGCAATCAGCGGCAAGGTCAAAGAGCCGCATGTCATCGACCAGAACAAGTGCATCAAGTGCGGCGCCTGTATGGAAGGCTGCAAGTTTGATGCAATCATCAAGAAATAAGGGGAGGCTGCTATGGAAACCATCAAAATGAAAATCAACGGGATCGAAGTAGAAGTCCCCGCCGGTTCCACCATTCTGCAGGCAGCAGAGATTGCGGGTGTACGCATCCCGACGCTGTGCTACATGAAGGATATCAACGCCATCGGCGCGTGCCGTATGTGTGTTGTCGAAGTCAAGGGCGCTCGTTCGAACCCGGCTGCCTGCTTGCAGGTTGTCTCTGAGGGTATGGAAGTTCAGACCAATACGCCCGCGCTGCGCGATTCCCGCAAAAAGACGATGGAGCTTCTGCTTTCGAACCATCGGCTCGATTGCCTCGGCTGCGTCCGCAGCGGCAACTGCGAATTCCAGCAGCTGTCGCAGGAATACGGCTGCGATCCCGCCAAGTATGCTCCGCCGGAGCCGCTGAAGCCGGATATCGACGATTCCGCGATTCATCTCGTTCGCGATAATTCGAAGTGCATTCTTTGCCGTCGCTGCGTTGCGGTCTGCAAAGCAAATCAGCATGTTGCGGTCATCGGCGCAAACGCGCGCGGTTTCCGTACGCATATCGGCAGCGCATTCGATCTGCCGCTGAATCAGACGTCTTGTGTCAACTGCGGCCAGTGTATCGCAGTTTGCCCGACCGGCGCACTCACGGAAAGAGACGATACCGAAAAGGTCTGGAAGGCCCTCGCGGATCCGACGAAGCATGTCATCGTCGGCGCGGCTCCGTCCGTTCGTGCACAGCTCGGCGAGTGCTTCGATCTCCCGATCGGAACGAATGTCGAAGGCAAGATGATTGCTGCGCTCCGCCGCCTTGGCTTTGATCGTGTGTTTGACGTGGACCATGCGGCCGACGTTACGATCATGGAAGAAGGCACCGAGCTTTTGGATCGTCTCCAGAACGGCGGCAAGCTCCCGATGATCACGAGCTGCAGCCCCGGCTGGATCAAGTTCTGCGAACATTACTATCCGGAATTCATTCCGAATCTTTCGACGTGCAAGTCCCCGCAAGGCATGTTCGGCGCTCTGTGCAAGACGTACTATGCGGAAAAGACCGGTATCGATCCGAAGGACATCTATGTTGTTTCGATCATGCCTTGCACCGCGAAGAAGTTCGAAGCATCCCGTCCGGAGCTTTCCGAGAACGGTCTGCCGGATATCGACGTTTCGCTGACCACGCGCGAGCTGGCTCGCATGATCAAGCGCGCAGGTCTTGAATTTGAGAAGCTGCCCGATGAACAGTGCGATCCGCTGCTCGGCATTGCGTCCGGCGCAGGTCACATCTTCGGCGCGACCGGCGGTGTTATGGAAGCGGCACTCCGTACCGTTTACGAGAAGGTTACGGGTGAGACGCTCGAGAAGGTGGACTTCCACGCGGTTCGCGGTGTTGAAGCAATCAAGGAAGCCGAGTACGACCTCAACGGCGTCAAGGTGCGCGTTGCGGTAACGAGCGGTCTTGAGAATGCTTCCAAACTGCTCGATATGGTCAAGAGCGGCGAGAAGGCCTATGAGTTCATCGAGGTCATGGCGTGCCCCGGCGGCTGCGTCAATGGCGGCGGTCAGCCGATTCAGCCCGGTTATGTCCGCAACTTCGTCGATCTCAGAAAGGAGCGCGCTGCTGCTCTGTACAATGAGGATGCCGGCATGCAGCTCCGCAAGAGCCATGAGAATCCGGAAGTCAAAGCAATTTATGACGAGTACCTCGGTGAGCCGAACAGCCACAAGGCGCATGAGATTCTGCATACGCACTATGTGGAGCGTGGCAAGTTCAAAGGCCTCTATCAGAAACCGTAACGAAAACATCTTAAAAAGAAGCGCTGCGATAGCAGCGCTTCTTTTCGGTTGTGTGTTCAATGCTTTTCGATAAAGTCTGCGTCGATCTTTTCTAAAATGCCGTCATGTGTCGCAGCTTCGCGGATTGCACGAGCGGTGCAGCGATTCAGATCCGGCAGCAACAGAGTCGAGTATCCGCGTACGGTAACGCGATACGGATGCGTTGGATGCTGTGCAGTCTCGGTAACGCCGACGGCCAATCCGATCTGCGGGAGCGCGTGGATGAAGGACTCGCGCCCTTCGAACGAAGGAAACGCCAACGTCATTTCAATCCGACGCACCAACGTCAGATCACCGCCGCGGCGGGAAACCTCCCGAATGTATTCGGCGTTCTCCACGGATTGCAGCTTGGCGTCATCGGGAAAGAGAAACCGATAATACGTTGCATAATGCGGCTCCTCAACCTGCCCGCATGTTGTGCGCAGCTTTGTTTCCGCCCGGCAAAGGGAGGAGGCCTGATTTAACAGCGACGGATCATTCGTATAGAAATAGTACTGTCGCAGTGTACTCGTTTCAAGAAATCCAACGTGCAGAGCCCCGCCCTGAAGCCGATCGAGCAGTGCGTCGTATAAGGCGGATAGAGCCTTTTCTTCGGCACGGGTGAAGGATTCCGCGAACGAGTTGCGCGGCGCGCACGCAACATAGATCAGATGGGAATATGCAAGCGTCGGCAGCAGAGGCCAGTATTGCAGATCCACCTGAATCGTGATCGGGGATTGTTCCCATTCCCACTCGTACCGAAGCCAATCACTCATGCGTCAAAACAGCTTTGATGCGGCGCACACCGCTCGACGAAGCTTCTTCTTTGACAATATGGAAGTGACCGAGTTCACCGGTGCTCTTTGCGTGCGGTCCACCGCAGATTTCCTTGGAATACTGCCCCATTGTGTAGACTTTGACTTTTTCGCCGTACTTGCTTTCGAACAGACCGATTGCGCCCTGTTCCTTTGCTTCTTTCACGGACATCTCTTCGCAGGTGATCGGAACGTTTGCGGCAATTGCTTCATTGACAAGCTTTTCAACTTCCGCAAGCTCTTCCGGCGTCACTTTCCGACCGAAACTGAAGTCGAAGCGGAGCCGCTCAGCCGTAATATTGCTGCCTTTCTGCGCGACGGAGTCATCGTGCAGAACCTTCCGCAGCGCTGCATGCATCAGATGCGTTGCGGAGTGCAGCGCAGCAGTTGCTTCGCTGTGATCGGCAAGTCCGCCTTTGAAGCGCTGTTCTGCGCCAGCCTGCGACTTTTTCTGATGCTCTTCAAACGCGGCGCGGAACCCTGCGACATCCACCGTGTACCCTTGCTCGTTGGCAAGTTCAACGGTAAACTCGATCGGGAATCCGTAGGTATCGTACAGATGGAACGCGTTGACGCCATCGATCTCCTTACCTTCGAGCGACTTGGTCAGCTTGCCGAATTCGCGGATGCCTTTTTTCAGCGTATCCGCGAAGCGATTTTCTTCTTTGCGCAGTTCGGTAATAATCTTTTCGTGATTGTCCTGCAGTTCCGTGTAGAAGTCACCGTAGATTTCAATGACCTTCTCGGCGATGGTGCAGAGCGCGTAACGCGGCATATTGAGCTGCGAAGCGTAACGGATGCTGCGGCGAATGAGCCGGCGGAGGATATACCCCTGATCCACATTCGAGGGTGTGACGCCCCGCTGATCCCCGAGAATGAAGGTAGCGCAGCGGATGTGGTCAGCGATGATCCGGAATGCGCGCGTCGTTTCGGGAGAATCATGATATCCTTTATGGGAAAGTTCTGCGATCAGATCGATGATGCCGGAGAACGAGTCGGTATCGAAAACACTTTCCACGCCCTGCAGCGTTGCAACCGTGCGATCAAGGCCCATACCGGTATCAACATTCTTCTGTTTCAACGGCTCAAATACGCCGTCCGCAACCTTATTGTATTCCATGAATACATTGTTCCAGATCTCCAAATACTTATGGCAGGAGCATCCGGCCTTGCAGTCAGGACCGCAGGGTTCGGCACCGGTATCATAGAAAATCTCGGTATCGGGACCGCAGGGGCCGGTCTGACCGGCAGGCCCCCACCAATTGTGCTTCTTCGGAAGATAGACGATGTGACTCGGATCAACGCCCATCTCCACCCAGCGATCGTGTGCAACCGTATCGCGCGGCGCATCCTGATCGCCTTCAAAGCAGGTAAAGAAAAGCTTTTCCTTCGGGATACCGAGCCATTTTTCATCGGTTAAAAATTCCCAGGAAAAAGCGATACTTTCCTTTTTAAAGTAATCGCCGAGGGACCAGTTGCCGAGCATTTCAAAGAAAGTGCAGTGCGAGGTATCGCCCACTTCGTCGATATCGCCGGTACGGACACATTTCTGGACATCACAAAGCCGAGTGCCCATCGGATGCTTCTCGCCCATCAGATAGGGGACAAGGGGATGCATGCCGGCAGTGGTAAACAAGACGGTCGGATCGTTCTCAGGAATCAAGGAAGCAGATGAAATCACGGTATGACCCTTGGAACGGAAGAAATCGAGATACAGCGTGCGCAGTTCCCGACTGGTTAATGAACGCATAAAAAGCCTCCTACTTGAAATCATTCCTATTTTAATGAATCATGCGGAAAAAGTCAACAAGCAGCATGACAAGGATCGGTAAAAATATGCATGAGAAGATCAAAAGAAGAAAGCTAAAAAAATTTTTTCAAAAATCGAAAAAAGGGTATTGACAAGAGGGAAAGAGTGAGGTATACTAACGGAGCTGTCGCAAGACAGGGGTTGAAAAAAACCGAAGCACCTTG
>ONLX01000079.1 GCA_900318765.1 uncultured Eubacteriales bacterium | reverse complement strand
TTCGCTGACGGAGTTCAACAGCCCGTCGTCGATCTTGCCCCAAGCGCCGTTCCCCGCGCCTTCGCACTTTACAAAGATGCCGACCGTAACGGTCTGCCCTTCCGTTACAACGATGTCGTTGACCCAGGCGGTATGCCAGTCATCGTAGTACGTGATGGTAAGCGGAGCGCGTCCGACCTCCTCGCCGTCGACAAGCGCATAGGCGTAGATGTCCGTTTCGCCTGCGTCGCCGCCCATGATCGAGATTGCGAACTTATACGTGCCCGCGGGCAGATTCTGTACGGTTTGCTCGAGAGAGAAATCGACCGAGTTTTGCTTTGCGCTCCAGAAGTGGTAGTGATACGAGCCGGTCAGCGAGTCGGTGCCTTTTTTCTCGAGGCACAGCTCGTTCGCGCTGCCGCGCTCGGTCACCGTCCACGGATCGACTTCGCCGGTCTCAAAGCTGTAGTTCTCCAGGAAATTGTATTCGATCATGCTCACATAGCAGCGCGCGGTCAGCCCTTCGGCGTCGCCGGTGATCTCATAGGTCTGTACGCCGTTTCGATGCATCGCGTCGAGCTGCTCCTGCGTCACGTTCCAGGTGACGGAGACCTCCTGCCGGGAATCATCGTTCATCACGGCATTGACGGTTTTCGGAAGATCGATTTCGCCGTTCAGGTCCACGATCAGCGTCAGATCCTCGATCGCGTCGGGCTTGAGCGGAACGTCATTGCCGTAGCGGACCAGATTCCAGACGCGCAGACTTTCGAGCGGCTTGCCGTACGAATCGAACATCGCCTGATTATCGACTGCGCTGCCGCCGTAGTATTGCCCTGCGTCCTTCGGATCGTAAACCGAAGCGTAGCTGGATGCCCAACCCGAGCCGTATTGTTCCCAGAGCTTACTGTTCTCTTCCCATGAATCGTGACCGACGGTAATCCATGCGCCCTCCCAGTAGACGACGCCGATGCCGTTTGTCGTATGGTTCGCGACCGTGTCGATCACGTTGCGGATGTGGTTCGCCTGGCCCTGTACGGTAAACGGATAATCCTTGATGATGCCGCCGCCGTCGCCGATCGTGTTGCCGGAAAAGTCGGTATCCTCCGGCGTGAACGCATACGAGGTTTCCATCACCAGAACCTGTTTGCCGTAGGTCTCGGCTACGTCGGACAGCACCGAAGCAAGGTTCTCCAGCGTGCCGTGCCAGTACGGATAATACGAGGATGCGAACACGTCATAATCCACGCCGAAATAATCGAGCGTCTTGGCATAGCCCATGTAGCGCCCTTCCGCCTCAGGGTTTGCAAAATGCAGCGCAACGAGCGCCTCGGGGAGCACCTCGCGCACGGCTTTGCTTCCCGCCGAAAACAGCTTTTGCAGGTTTGCCCATGCCGTCTCGCCGCAGAGCGAGCCGTTTGTTTCGTTGCCGATCTGCACCATGCCGACGTTCACGCCCGCGTCGCGCAGGGTCATGAGGCTTTCCTTTGTGTACGCGTAGAGCGCCTCGGCCTTGGCGTCGATATCCAAGCCCCCCCAGGCGCGCGGCACCATCTGCTTGCCGGGATCCGCCCAAAAGTCTGAATAATGGAAGTCCACGAGCAGCTTCATTCCGACGGCGGTCGCGCGTTTGCCGATCTGCACCGCGGTCTCGATGTCACAGTTGCCGCCGCCGAACCCGTTGCCGTTTGCATCGAACGGATCGTTCCAGACGCGTACGCGAATGGTGTTGATGCCGTTTTGCGCAAGCGTCAACAGCAGATCCTGCGGTTCGCCGGCAAAGTTGTAATAGGTAACGCCGCTGTTTTCCTCGGCGATGACGGACGAAACGTCCATCCCGAGAAGAAACTCCTCCGGAAGGTTCTGTACCTGCTTGACGTACAGGCTGCTGCCCTCAATTTTTTCGGTCGGAATGGCGGAAACGGTTTGCTCGGCGGGCTGCTCGGCAGCGGGCTCCTTGGGCTCCGTCTCAGAAAGCCCGGATACCGGCGCGCCGGAGCAGGCGGCCGTCAGAAGCATTGCGGGAAGAAGAAACAGAATCATACGCTTGAGAGGGTTCATCGGCAGGTCTCCTTTTTAGATGTTATGGGGTTGAGAGAATCCGTTCGGCGATGACAATCGCCGCGTCGTCCTTGGAATCGTTCTGCGAGCCAAGATGCAGGGAGGTTGCGTTTGCGCAAAGATAATAGTTCTCGTCCAAAGCAAAGCGCATATAGGCGCTTGCGGCGCCGGTTTTTGCGGCGGCGTCATAGATGCGCCACCCGTATACCTCGCCGTTTGAAACATAATCGTTCCCGTCGCGCACAGGCAATGGGCAGAGGCCTTCAATCGTCGTCTCTATTTCGCTTTCGGAGACGATATACAGGTCCGCGCCGATCGGGGCGGAGGTATCGAACATGGCATAGGAAAACGGATGAACCTTAACCATACGGATCCCGTCGGGAAGCGGATCTTTGGAGAGCTCGAGCGAGAATTCGCGGTCCAGTACGATCACGGAATCGGACGTATAGACCTCTACCTTGTGCTTCGGCGTCGTATCGACGACAAACACGAAGAAAATCCACGCCCAAAGCATCGTGGAGATGACCGCCCAGAAGACGTAGCGGTGCAGCTGAGAAAGAATTCGTTTAAACGTTCGCATCCCGCACCTCATATGCCGTAATGAACCCGTACACGCTGTAAACGCGTACCGCTTTCTCCGGCGCAAACCGACGGACTTTTGCTTCGTAGACTTCGAGAGTCGGTACTTTGGGAGCGCCGCTCACGGCCACGCGCCGCATCGAAATGCCTTTGCGGATGCGCGTATACTCCTCCGTATACGCAAAGGACCCTTCGACCGGTTCGCGTTCGCCCGAAAGCATCGCTTCGGTGTGCGCGAGCGCCCACTTGCACTCATCGATCCGAAAGTGTAGCAGCGTAATCACGATCCAGCCGCCGACCGCGGAGGTGATCAGAATGCTCCAGAGCATCGTCTGCTCATTTTGCGGACGCGTCAGCAAACAGAACAGGATGCAGAGCGCGAGCGTAAGGACGCCGACGGCAACAGCGACGCCGATCCAGACCCGCCGCTGTTTTTTCAGGGCCGCGAGATCGGAAGCGTCATACAATTCAACAATCCGA
>ONLX01000084.1 GCA_900318765.1 uncultured Eubacteriales bacterium | reverse complement strand
TTGCGGCATAGAATCAAAGAAATGGCACGCATAATGCCATTTCTTCCTACCGATATTTCTCTGCTTTTTTTGCCGCAAATGGTCTGACCCCTTTATTGACAGTCTGGAAGGATGCTCCAAACGGAGCATCCTTTTGCTATCCTCAAAAAAATATTTATTTTGCGTGAAGAAATACCTTGACAGATGAGGTATATCGTGTTAACATAGGGACGTAACGAAGGGAGGCGAGAACATGTCGATTGCAGCGGACCTGATCCGGGGGCATACGGAGACGATTATCCTGTCGCAATTGCTTCTGCACGACAGCTACGGATACGAGATCAACAAAGCGATCCGGCGCATTTCGGACGGGAAGTATGAGCTGAAGGAAGCAACGCTCTATACGGCCTTTCGGCGGTTGGAGGAAACGGGGCTGATCGTGGCGTACTGGGGCGGAGAAGCGACCGGCGCGCGGCGGCGCTATTACCGCATTACGGACGCAGGCAAGAAGGCGCATGCCGAGCAGGTGGCGGCATGGAACGAGGCGGAAACGATCATTCGAAAGCTATTGAACACAGGAGGGGAGACCGATGCGTGAACAACTGATCGCATACATTGATAAACTGTTTGTCGGAACGGACGAGTCGCAGGCCGCGCGGGATTGCCGCGACGAGCTTTTGCAGAATACGCTCGACCGGTATGAGGAAGAATTGGCGGCCGGGAAGACCGCGGAAGAGGCGTACCGGCTCGCGGTGCTGTCGATCGGGGATACGGAGGAGCTTTTAAAGCCGTTCTATCCCAAGCGGGAAAACACCGCTGCGCTGCGCGGGATCGCAGTCGCGCTGTACTGCACGGCCGTGGTGCCGGTCATCTTGCTCGGGGTGCTTGGCTCAAAGTTTGCGGCATTCGGAGTCGCGCTGATGTTCCTGATGATCGCGGGCGCGACGGCGCTGATGATCCTTTCGGGCCGCTCAAAATCCACAAAGGAAGCGCGTACGGTCCGTTCGATGCGGGCGCTCGGCGTCGGCCTGATCATTTCGAGCCTTGCGGGGCTGATGCTCGGCGTCACGTATGAGGAGCTGCGCGTGATTCGGCTGATCCCGGTGGATGGCGCGGTTTACGGCGTCTGCCTGATGTTCATGCTGATTGCTGCGGGCATCGCGGTGCTGGTCGCCGCGGGGCAGAAGCACGGTTCACGCTCGGTGCCGGAGGTGCCGGTGGACAAGGAGCCGCCCGCAAGGGAAACGCCCGCTGCTGCGCCGCAGACGCAGCCCGTCATGCGCCCGGCCGTGCCGAAATGGGTACGGATCGTCGGCGGAATCCTGACCGGTTTCTACTGGCTGTTTGCCACGCTCGCGTTCATCTGGTTGTCGGTTTCGGCGGGCAGCATCTTCTACTCGTGGCTCGTATTCGTGGTTGCGGCGGGCATTTACAGCGTCGTTCGCGGCTTTGTACGGCTCTGCTGCGGCGTCAGCTGGCTGAGCATGGTTACGGGCGGCCTGATCACGCTGCTTGCGGCCTGGGCCTATATCCGGCTGACGGATCTGACGCAGCTCTGGTATGTGACATGGCTGGTCTTCCCGATCGCGGGGTGCCTGAACGGCGTCGTGAACGGAATCATCCGGCTGGTACGTTCTTCGAAATGGGAGGGTGAATAAGATGAAAAAGAAAGCGATCGGACAGATCATTGCCTGCAGCATCGTGGGCGTTCTGCTGGCGGGAACGCTGGCACTGTTGATCGGCGTACTGCCGAAAGTGGATGTGATCGAGCCGATCCGTACGGCGATGCAAACCGTGACGGATACGATCAAGAGACTTCCGCAGGTGCGATTTGAGCCGTCCATTTCCGTAGGCGGCGAATCCACCGACGGCTATGCAAAAGGCAACGGCGTCTATGACACCGTGCCGGAAAAGCTGCAGATCGACTGGGCGACCGGTCGGATCGTCATCCGCGTGACCGACGGGCAGCAGGTGCGCCTGACCGAATGGGCCGGCAATGTGAACCCGGATACCGCCGCGGCCGGCACGATCGACGAGCGGTACAGCATGCGGCATCGCAGCAGCGGCAGCGTGCTGAAGGTACAGGAGTTCCGCAGCGGAATGACCTTGCCCGATCCGGAGGTGCGCAGCAAAACGCTTCTGGTGGAGCTGCCCAAAGCGGCGCTGAAGACGCTGTCGATCGACGCGGCGACCGTGGATCTCGTCCTTGAGGGCATCGATGCGGATACGTTCGATCTCGACCTTGCGACCGGAACGCTGGCGGTTTCCGCATGCACGTTCCAAAAGGCGAAGATGGATATCGCAACGGCGAACGGTTCGTTCGATTCCTGCACGATCGAAGACATCGATCTCGACAGCGCGATGGCGGAGCTTACGTTTGATCTTCTGAACGCGCCGAAGCGGATCGACGCGGACGCGGCGACCGGTCAATATCGGTTCATGCTGCCTATGGAGGCGTCGTTTACGGTGAAGGCGAGCAAGATCGCCGGCAAAGTCTCCGTGGATGGGTTCGACATCACTTCGACCTCGAGCGACCGGGTCGTCGTCGGGGACGGAGCTGCGAGCTACCGCTTTGATCTTGCGACCGGAACCATCTCGATCGAAGCAAGGACGGGCAACCGGTTCTGATTTTTGAACAAAGGACGCGCAGGGCTTTACAGAAAGCCCTGCGTTTTGTTTTCGGATATTTTTCCGTCGGAACGCATACGCTGTTTTATGAAACGAAAACGCAGAATGCACAAGGCGGTACTGGACGCGTTCGGAATCCCGGAGGATCTCGATCCGCGGCTTGTGAAAATTACATGGCTCGGGCGCACGGTGATTGCGGTCGAGCAGCATCGGGGCATCCTCGGGTTCGAGCCGGAGGAGATCCGGCTTGCGTCCGAACAGGGGGATGTGGTGATCCGGGGAAAGGGAATGCAGATGAGCGAGCTCACCGAGACCCGGGCCTATCTTGAGGGCGAATTTGACGGGATTTTCTTCGGAGAGTAAAGTTCATGTGGAAAAATTTGCGCGGCTATGTTATACTGCAGGTGGAGGGGCTCGGCCTTGCGCGGTTTTTGCGGCGGCTGATGCTTTCGGGCATCGGCGTGTTTCGCGTTCGGCGCGTCGATGAGACGACGGCTACGCTCGGCATCCTCGCGCGGGATTTTGCGCGGCTGCGTCCGATCCGGCGGCGGGAACGCTGCAAGGTCCGTATTCTCGAAAAGCGCGGCGCGCCGTTTTGGTGGCGGCGCGTGCAAAGCCGTCCGGTGCTGCTTTACGGCATTCCGCTTTGCGTCCTCCTTTTATGGGCGCTTGGCACGCGGATCTGGATGATCCGCATCGACGGGGCGGTGCGCACCGATCCGAATGAGGTGGTTGCGCTTTTGAATGAACACGGGCTTGCGGTCGGCAAACGGCCGAAGGGCAACGTGCTGATCCTTGCGGCGGACGATCTGTCCGCCCGCCTGAAGGAGGCGGCGTGGGTGTCGCTGAACCGCGATGGGATCCTGCTCCGCGTCACCGTACACGAATCCGACCCGCAGACCGAAACCGCGGATCGGTCGGTTCCCGCGGACCTGGTCGCAAAGAAGGACGCGGTGATCGTCTCGATCGAGACAAAGCGCGGGCAGCCGCAGGCAACGGCCGGGCAGCGCGTGAAGCAGGGCGATGTGCTGATTGCGGGGCACGTCGTCTATTCGCCGGATAAGACCGCGTACGATACGCGCGCGGATGGAACCGTGACCGGCGCCTGCGTATACGAAGCCGAATCCGATCTTCCCGAAACGGTCGTTGCGTACGCCGAAAGCGGGAGGACGGCGCGGTGGAAACAGATTCTGGTCTGCGGCATTCCGCTTTGGACCCCAAAGCCCCGGTTTGAACGGTATCTCGAAGTCACGGATGAGACGAAACAGGTTTCCCTGTTTGGACTGCCGATCGCGATCCGCGTCAAGGATCTGGCGGAGCTGACCGAGCAGGAGCGCGTTTTGACCGAGACCGAGCGGCGCGAGCAGGCGGAACTGTACGCCATGACGGACGCGATCGCATCGGTTCCGCACGATGCGCGCATCTGCAGCATTCATATGGTGGAGCACACCGAAGGAACGACAACCCGGATTCGCTGCACGGTCGTAACCGAAGAGCGAATCGAATGGATCAAGGAGTATCGGAATGAGTGAAGAACCCAAAACGATGGTCACCGACCGGCTCGAACTGGAGTCCATGGAGGATTCCGTCGGGCTGTTCGGCGTGTTTGACGAGAACGTCCCGATCTTCGAGGAGGAGACCGGAACGAAGCTGAAGATCTGTGCGGACGGAATCGCGATCGAGGGCGAGGCGGAGGCGGTTGCGCTCTGCCGTTCCGTGTTGGACAAGCTGCTCGAGATGCAGCGGCGCGGCGACCCGATCAACCGCACGCGGATCCGCTACGCGATCGATCTTGCCAAGGAGGGCAACGCCGATCTGATCTCCTCGATCATGGGCGACGTGATCGCGCTGACGCATCGCGGCAAGCAGGTCAAGTGCAAAACGCTCGGCCAGAAGCGGTACGTGCAGGCGCTCAAAACGCGAGACCTCGTCTTCGGCGTCGGACCTGCGGGCACCGGCAAAACGTATCTTGCCGTCGCGATGGCGGTGCTGGCGTTCAAAAACAAGGAGGTCGAGCGCATCATTCTGACGCGGCCGGCCGTCGAAGCGGGCGAGAAGCTCGGATTCCTGCCCGGCGACCTGCAGAATAAGGTGGACCCGTACCTGCGTCCGCTGTACGACGCGCTGCAGGAATTCTTCGGGATGGAGACGTTCAAGCAGCTTATGGAGCGCGGCGCGATCGAGGTGGCTCCGCTCGCCTATATGCGCGGGCGCACGCTGAACAATGCGTACATCATTCTCGATGAGGCGCAGAACTGCTCAATCGAGCAGATGAAGATGTTCCTGACGCGTTTCGGCGAGGGCAGCCGGATCATCGTCACCGGCGATATGACGCAGATCGACCTGCCCAAAGAGCGCGTGAGCGGGCTCGTTCACGCGATCCGGATTCTCGACGGCGTCGAGGGGATCTCGATCGTGCGGCTGACGCATAAGGACGTGGTGCGGCACGAGCTCGTGCAGCGCATCATTCAGGCCTATGAGCGGGCGGAAAAACAGCGGGAGGAACAGCGCCGTGATTGAAGTGGTGAGCGAACGCATTCCGATTTCGAACGAGGAGCGCGACGCGATCGCGTCCGCGGCATCCGCCGCGCTGCGCTATGAAGGAAAGCAAGGCGATCTTTGCGTTCTGGTCGATACGCCCGAGCGGATTCAGACACTGAACCGCGAGTTCCGGCACGTGGACCGCGTGACCGACGTGCTCACGTTTCCCGCCTGGGAGGGCGAGGACCCGCTGGGCATGGACGGGTATCTTGGCGACATTATGATCTGCTACGAACGGGCGGCTTTGCAGGCGGAGGAGTACGGACATTCTCTGACCCGCGAGCTCTCCTTTTTGACGGTACACGGCGTGCTGCATCTTTTGGGCTACGATCATATGACCGAGCCGGAGGAAACCGAGATGCGCGCGCATCAGACGGCGATCTTAAACGAAATGGGGGTCACAAGATGATTTCAGGCGAACAACAGGCAACGCTGATGGACCTTGCCGAAGAGGCGCGGGCGCATTCCTACAGCCCGTATTCGCACTATGCGGTGGGCGCCGCTCTGCTTTGTCAAGACGGTTCCGTCTATCAGGGCTGCAACATCGAAAACGCGTCGTATACGCCGACGATCTGTGCTGAGCGGAACGCGTTTTTTAAGGCGATTTTCGACGGGCAGCGCAGCTTTACGGCGATTGCGGTGATCGGGTCGGGGGAAACGCCGGCGTACCCGTGCGGCGTTTGCCGACAGGTGATGGCGGAGTTCTGCGACGGGGACTTTACGATCGTCACCGCCAACCGGGATCGCACCGTCGTTGTCCCGCAAACCCTATCGGAGCTGCTGCCGCATTCGTTCGGCCCAAAGGATCTGGTATGATTGCGAACGGATATCGGAGCGGTTTTTTCAGCATCATCGGCTGCCCGAACGTCGGAAAATCCACGCTGCTCAATACGCTGATCGGGCAGAAGATCGCGATCGTAACCGATCGCGCGCAAACGACGCGCAACCGCATCACCGGCGTGCTGACCGGCAAGGGCTGGCAGATGATTTTTCTGGACACGCCCGGCATGACGCGGCCGAAGAACAAGCTCGGCGAATACATGCAGAAGGTGGCCGAGAATGCGTCGAACGATACCGAGGCCGCCCTGTTTTTGATCGACGCGACGCAGGGCGTGCGCGACCGCGACCGCGAAATTTTGGAGAGGCTTCCTTCGGTGCGATCGCCCAAAATCGGCGTCATCAACAAATCGGACGCGGCAAGCGCCCTTGCCATGCAGGAAATCCGCGAGACGCTGGAGCAAACCGGGCTCTTTGACAAGGTGCTTTCGATCTCCGCCAAAACCGGCGACGGAGTGGACATGCTGCTCGAAACGCTGAAATCGTATCTTGTGGAGGGACCGCAATATTTCCCCGAAGATATGGTCACGGATCAGGCCGAGCGCGTCATCGTTGCGGAGATGATCCGGGAAAAGACGCTGCAGCTATTGCGCGAAGAGGTGCCGCACGGCGTCGGCGTCGGCGTGGACAAGATGGAGCTGCGCGAGGACGGGACCCTCATGGACGTATGGGCGACCGTGTACTGCGAGCGCGAAAGCCACAAGGGCATTCTGATCGGCCGGGGCGGAAAGATGCTGAAGCGGATCGGAATGGAAGCGCGGAAGGACATCGAATGGCTGCTCGGCGTGCGCGTGAATCTGCAGCTTTGGATCAAGGTCAAGGAGGATTGGCGCAACCGGCAGCAGATGCTGAACGAGCTTGGCTATCGCGATGTATAAAACCGACGCGCTTTGGCGATCCTATCGGTATGGAACGTGAACAAAAGGACGCCGCCGAGCGGTTTGAACGGTTTATGAAAACGGGCCGGGTCGAAGATTACCTGGCGTATGTACAGAGTCGAAAGGAATGGCCGCAGAAACCCTGAACGGAATTGTGATCGGCTGCACGGATTATCGGGACAACGATCGGATGCTGACGCTGTTTACGACCGAGCGCGGTCGGGTGGACTGCAAGGCGCGGAACTGTCGGAAACCGACCGCGCCTCTTTTGGCGTGCGCGCAGCCGTTCGTTTTCGGGGAATACACGGTGTTCTTCTCGAAGGAGCGCGGCACCGTCGATTCCTGCGAGGTCAAAGAGAGCTTTTTCGCGCTGCGGGAGGACGCGGACCGGTTCTTTGCCGCATCGCTTGCGGTGCGCTGCTGCCTGTCCGCCATCGAGCCGGATACGCCGAACGAGCCGCTGTTTTCGCTGCTGTACCACACGCTGTCGTTCCTCGCGTATTCGGAGCAGGACCCAAAAGACCTTTTATGCGGCTTTTTGATCCACTTTCTCGATCGGATCGGCTACCGCCCGATGCTCACGCACTGCGCCGTGTGCCGACGGGATGTGCGCGCGGATGCGGTCCTGTTCTATTCGGCGGAGGCGGGCGGCGTCGTTTGCGTCGCGTGCCCGCACGGGGGCGAACCTGCGAACCGTACCGCGCTTGAGGCGATGCGCCGGATGCTGCTGCTTTCGGATCGGGAGCTTTCCAAAATCCGGATGCCCGCCCATGTGCAAAAGGCCGTGCTTTCCATGCTCACCGCATCGGTAAGGGAGGTGCTCGGAGCGCAGGATCGCGCCGTCAAAATGCTCGAACAGTTTCTGTCGTAACGGCAGGAACTTTTTTGTCGATAATTTGTAAAATGAGGGTTGCTTTGTGATCGGATATTTGATAGAATAAATTGTTCCAAATATCATAGGAGGTATTTTATGGCAAAGAAGTATGTTTACTTGTTCAGCGAAGGCAACGCGGGCATGCGGAACCTTCTCGGCGGCAAAGGCGCGAACCTTGCGGAGATGACGAATCTCGGTCTCCCGGTTCCGCAGGGATTCACGATTACGACGGAAGCCTGCACCAAGTATTATGAGGACGGCCGTCAGATCAACCCGGAAATCCAGGCGGAGATCATGGAGTACATCGAGAAGCTCGAGAAGATCACCGGCAAGAAATTCGGCGATACGGAAAATCCGCTGCTGGTTTCCGTCCGCTCCGGTGCGCGCGCTTCCATGCCGGGCATGATGGACACGATCCTGAACCTCGGCCTCAACGAGCAGGTTGTCGAAGTAATCGCCAAGAAGTCCGGCAATCCGCGCTGGGCATGGGACTGCTATCGCAGATTCATCCAGATGTTCTCCGACGTCGTTATGGAAGTCGGCAAGAAGTATTT
>ONLX01000075.1 GCA_900318765.1 uncultured Eubacteriales bacterium | reverse complement strand
GTTGTGGGATCGCTGAAGCGCAGGGCTTGCATTTTGCTCAAAAATACGATAAACTGAATCCAAATGAAACCAAAGGAGAACACGATGGCTTCTACCGGAAAATGTCCATATTGTGATTCGACGGTCCGGTCCGACGAGCAGTTTTGCCCGAGCTGCGGCGCGCCGAACGAAGGGTACGTCGTGGAAAAGACGCGGCGGATTACGCGTCCGACCACCATTGAAGAATTGAAACAATATTGCGCGGAGCATGGAATGCCGCTTTTAAGGATGCGGTTTTTCATCGGCGAGGATTTTCGCGAGCCGCGCGCATTCGGCATCTATCAGGACGGCGAGGGAAAGTTTGTCGTTTATAAGAACAAGAACGACGGCAGCCGCGCCATCCGCTACCATGGGCCGGATGAAGCCTATGCGGTCAAGGAGATCTATCTGAAGCTGCTGGAGGAGTGCCATAACCGCGGCATCTATCCGGACGGCAAGCCGCAGACGACGACAACGCGCACCGCATCCGCAAAGAAGCCGTTTACGTTTGTCCGGCTCATTCCGTTCCTTGTTCTTGCGGTCATGATCATCACCATGATCTTTTCGACCTGCGCAAGACGGATCGCGCATCGGAATGACGGCTACTATCTGTACGACAATACCCTGTGGTATCTGTATGGGTCCAACTGGTACACGAGCGATTCGGACGGAAACACCTGGTATGCGGCCGACGCGCCGACCGGCGATTACAACGAGTATTACGTCGGCGATACGTTCGATTCCGATTGGGGCGGCAGCAGCTTTCAGGATTCGGATACATGGGATTCGCTGCACGAATCCTCGTCGAGTGACAGCGACTGGGATTCCGGATACGATTCGGATTACAGCAGCTGGGATTCCGGCGGGACCGACTGGAGCTCGGATTGGTAATAAGAACGGGGTCGCTGAACATGGAGCGACCCCGAATTCGTTTGAGAGAGAAAGGAGCAGCTATGGCGCAGAGCGTCTTTTTGAAAAAACATGAGGAACGCCGCATTGCGGATGGGCATGCGTGGGTTTACGCGAACGAGGTCGATCATATCGACGGGAGCGGAAAGAACGGCGATCTTGTCACGGTATACGACGCGGCGGGAAGGTTCCTCGGCAGAGGCTTTATCAACCATCTGTCGAAGATCCTCGTGCGCATCTTCTTGCGGAACGACAGCGAAACCGTCGATCGGGACTTTTTTGTTCGCCGGATTCGAGACGCGTATGCGGTTCGGGAAAAGCTTGGGTTTGCCGATTGCTGCCGCGCGGTGTTTGCCGAGTCGGACGATTTGCCCGCGCTGATTGTGGATAAGTATCACGATGTGCTTTCGATTCAGGTGCTGTCGCTCGGCATGGAGCTGCACAAGGCGGAGATCGTGGACGCGCTCGTCGAAGTGTTCCGGCCGCGCGGCATCTATGAGCGCAGCGACGTCGAGGTGCGGAAAAAGGAAGGGCTTCCGCTGGTGAAGGGACCGCTGTACGGCACGTTTTCGCCGCGCGTTACGATCGAGGAGAACGGGCTGAAGCTGATTGCGGATTTGGAAAACGGGCAAAAGACCGGGTACTTTCTCGATCAGAAGGAAAATCGGTTCGCGATCCGCCGCTACTGCAGGGACGCAGAGGTGCTGGATTGCTTCTGCAACGTCGGAGGGTTTTCGCTGAACGCTGCTGCGGCCGGCGCGAAACGGGTGATTGCGCTCGATATCTCCGAAAAAGCGCTGTCGGATGTTCGCGAGAATGCCGAACAAAACGGTTTTTCCGATCGGATTACGACCGAGTGCGCCGATGTCTTTGAAGCGCTGCGCCGGTATAAGAACGAGGGGAGACGGTTCGACACCGTGATTCTGGATCCGCCGGCGTTCGCCAAAACCGCAAACGACGTAAAGAATGCGTACCGCGGTTATAAAGACATCAACATCCTCGGTATGAAGCTCGTTCGCCGCGGCGGGTTTTTGGTCACTGCGTCCTGCTCGCATTACATGAGCGCGACGCTGTTTGAGCGGATGCTTAAGGAAGCCGCGCATGAGAGCGGCCGAAGAATCCGCATTTTCGAAGCGCGAACGCAATCGCCGGATCATCCCGCGCTGCTCGCCGCCGAGGAAACGACGTATCTGAAGTTCTATATTCTGCAGGTGCTGTAATCCAAAAATTTCCGATTGTCGAACCGTGCCGCATCGTGTATAAAAGCGATGCGGCATCTGCATACTATTCCCAAAATCAGAAAGAGGTGAAGCAAGCATGAAGCCTTTGATGCTGGGACTTGGTATGGCAGCCGGCGCTGCGCTGGCCGTGACCGCAATCACCACCGTCTATCCCGATGTGCCGCGCCGCATGATTCGGGACGGCAAGCGCGTGGTGAACATGGGCAAGCGGATGTGGAACATGGCGTTTTGAGCCATCGCAAAACAGAGCGAATACCGCTCTGTTTTTGTAATTATTTTTGGAAAACCTGAATTGTTTAAACTTTTGACACAGTTTGGACGAATCTCTCTGCTATACTGTCGGTACACCCGAAAGGAGGGATATCGTGAAACGAGTATACATCTTTTTGGCAATTCTGCTTCTGATCGGCTGCACCGCGCCGCAGCAGGCGGTTCCTTATGCTGAGCAAAGCGCGGCGCCGACGGCGGAACCGCTTTTTTCGATCGAAGTGACCGATGTCGCGCCGATCGTTTCGGAGGAACCGAATGATGCGGTTGAACCAATCCTCACGCCCGAACCATCGCCCGACGGAGATTTGACGGAGCCGGAAGCGCCGGAATCGGTGCTGCCCGAAGGCGCTTTGCCTTCGGCATGGGTGACGGACGGCAAAGCACTCGGCTGTGACATCCTCGTGTTCGTGGACGGATTCGGACTCGGATTCGATGTTGACGGGAAAAAGGCGAGCGCGTGCAGCGTGACCGTCGAGGAAAAAGCCACGCAAGATGTGGAACCGTATGAAACACACCGTGTGCTCCTCCATATCGGCGAAGAAACGTATGGGCTCGGCGAGCTGCGCTTCGATACAACGAAGCTTTCCGAACCGAATCTGTACGGCGTTCTGTATACCTGGGTCGTGATGGATTCGGACCTGGCCGATCTCGAACCCGCGGATTTGGATTGGACGCTGGTTGCTTCGAAAAAGGACGGCAAGGAAAAGGTGTTCAACGGTGAAAGCGCAGGCTTGATTGCGTCGTTTGACACGGCGGCGCAGTCGATTGCGGTCTTCACCGCAAAACAGAAGTATCTCGGCGGCGAAGAATACGAGTTTTTGCCCGATTCGATCTCGAAAAAGACGGTAACGCTTACGGTGCCGGAGGATGCGATCCTTTCGATCATGGGCGAGGAATACCGGATGTTGGTCTCGCGCGATCGATTCTTTGCGCTTCTGGAAAACGGCTACATCGGATTTTTGTCCGGAGAGGAAGAGGATCTGTTCGTCGGTTGTGAGCTCGGCTATTCCAAAGGGAAGCTGAAGTATCTACGGGAAATCGGTTGATCGGAGCATATGGAACGCCCGTCCGCGTTTGCGGACGGGCGTTGTTCGTGACACCGGTTATCCTTTCGGCTTTTTGGCGTACGGCGTATCGCGAAGCGGCAGGGCGGTGCGGAAGATCCCGTCGCGCAGGTAATAGGCGCTTTGCACGGCGGGCGCAGTCGGAATCGTGGAGATTTCGCCGACTCCCTTTGCGCCGTATGCAAGCCCTTCTTTGGACGCTTTTCCGATCGTGATCGCATCGATGACCGGCGCTCGGTTTGCCTTCCACAGTCCGATGGTTCCGTATTTGCCGAGCGGTTTGCCCTCCTTCAGAGGGAAATCCTCGGTCAGCGCGTACCCGAGCCCCATGACCACGCCGCCTTCGATCTGGCCTTCCACGGCGATCGGGTTGACCGCGCGCCCCACATCGTGAATCGCGGTCACACGCGCAATGAGCCCGTTTTCGTCGAGCTCGACCACATGCGTCGCGTACCCGTAGGCTATGTGCGAAACGGGATTCGGTTTATCGGAGCCCATCTTATCGGTGATGCCGGTATATTCGCCAAGGAACGACTGCCCTTCGAGCTTCTCGATCCCTCCAGCTTTTTCGGCGGCTTCCTTGACCATGCGCGCGGCGCGCACGGTTGCCTCGCCGGTAAACAGCGTCTGGCGTGAAGCGGTCGTAACGCCGGCGTTCGGCGCGAGCGCGGTGTCCGGCTCGTGGTAAACGACCTGCTCCGGCGGGATCCCGAGCGTTTCGATGACCATTTGCACCTGTACGGTTCCCATGCCCTGTCCGATGCAGGCGGCGGCGGAGCGCAGATGCACCTTACCGTCCCGGATTTCGATCTTGCAGCGCCCTGTATCCGGAATGCCGACGCCGAGGCCGGCGTTTTTCATCGCACAGGCGATTCCGGCCTTTGGGTTCCGTTCCAAAATCGGGCGAGCGGCGTCGAGCGTTTCGACGAGCGCGGTCGTCTCATCGGCGATCTGGCCGTTCGGAAGGACCTGACCGGGACGGATCGCGTTGCGGTAGCGGATCTCAAACGGAGTAATCCCGACAAGCTCCGCAAGCTGATTCAGATTGCACTCGGTCGCGAAGCAGCTTTGCGTCACGCCGAACCCGCGAAACGCGCCGGCGGGCGGGTTGTTCGTATAGATTGCTTTGCCGTCGATATCGATGTCCTGATAGTTGTACGGTCCCGCCGCGTGCGTACAGGCACGCTGCAGCACCGGGCCGCCGAGCGATGCGTACGCGCCGGTATCGGAGATCAGCGTTGCCTTCATGGCGGTCAGGTATCCGTTTTCATCGCACGCGGTCGTGAACTCCATCTCCATCGCGTGGCGCTTCGGATGAATCAGCATGCTTTCCGCGCGCGTAAACGTCACCTTCACGGGTCGGCGCGTATGGAACGCCAAAAGCGCCGCATGGTGTTGAACGCTCATATCCTCCTTGCCGCCAAACCCCCCGCCGACCATCATGGCGGTCACGCGAACCTTCTCGGGCGGGAGCCCGAGCATTGCGGAACATTCCTTTTGCGTCTGATAGATGCCCTGATCGCCGCTGAAAATTCGAATCCCATCCCCTTCAGGCATGGCGACAGCGCACTCGGGCTCCAAAAATGCATGCTCGGTCGGGGGAACGGAGTAATGATTTGTGACAACAAACTTGCTCGCGCGGATCTTTTCCTCCGCGTGACCGCGCACGAGGTGCTCGTGCGCAAGCACATTCGTCCCGTTCGACGCATGCACCAGCGTTTCATCCCTGAGCCCCTGCATCATATCGAACACGCCCTCCAGCGGTTCATATTTCACATGGATCGCAGCGGCCGCGTCCCGCGCCTGCTGCTCCGTTTCGGCAGCGACGAGCGCGATTGCATCGCCTAAAAAGTGCGTGATCTTGCCTTCGGGGATCATCACGTCGTAGTCTTGCTTGAGATGTCCGATCTTCTGCTGGCCGGGGATATCCTTCGCGGTCAGAATTTTCACAACGCCCGGCATCGCCTCGGCGTCTTTCGAATCGATCGAAAGCACCCTTGCCCGCGGATACGCGCTGCGCAGCGCGGTTCCGAACAGCATCCCGTCCAGATACAGGTCGTCGCAGTATTTCGCTTCACCGAGCGCTTTTCGGGGTGCGTCAACGCGCGGCAGCTCCTCCCCGATCAATCCCTTGCAGGTCGAGGCGGGGACCGGCGTTCCCTCCCGAAGCAGATCTGCCGCAAGCAGGATCGCTTCTACAATCTTCCGGTACCCGGTGCAGCGGCAGATATTGTTCTTGATCGCGTCCCGAACCTCCGACTCGGTCGGAACGGGGTTTCGGTCGATCAGTCCCTTTGCGCCCATCACCATGCCCGGCGTGCAGAATCCGCATTGCACCGCGCCGCATTTGGTGAACGCGTACGCATAGACCTCCCGTTCGCGCGGGGTCAGCCCTTCACAGGTAAGAATATGCTTGCCCGCTGCGCGATCGGTTGTAAGGACGCAGCTTTTGGTCGGTTTCCCGTCCACGAGAATCGTGCAGGTTCCGCATGCGCCCTCGCTGCAGCCGTTCTTTACGCTGAGAAGTCGCAGATCATCCCGCAAAAAGCGGATCAATTTTTTGTTTTCGGCAGCCGTCACCCGGACGCCGTTTACAAAAAAGTCGGCCATGGGATCCTCCTTATCCGATCAGATACGAATATCGTTCCTCCACCGCGCGAATGACGGCGCGAACGTTCTCGGGCAGCTCATGAAGCGACGAAACCGTCTTAACGCTGCCGAACAGGCGCACCTTATAACCTCCCGGGATCGGCAGGAACCCGTCGTTGGAGGAGCCGTCAAACTCCGGCTCGGTGGAGAACAGCGTGAATTTCTCTTGATACGGACGGCTGTCGTACGGACAGAAGACGAGGCAGTTGCCGCATTCGTTGCACATACGGTCAATGTGCAGAATTTGCGGGTGCTGCATGCCCTCGACGTCGATCGCGACGTTTGCGCGATTCGGACAGACCTGAACGCAGCATTCACAGACGGTTGCGCAATTCAGGCAGCGGGAAGCTTCGTTTTCGGCGTTTTCATAGTCCCGCAGAATTCCTTGCTTTTCGTAACATTCGGCTTCGGAAGCGAACGCGTCCGCACCGATTTCATATTCGTATTTTCCGACGATTGCCTGAGCGACCTTGGCCGCGTCCGCAATGCCTTCGACGACGGTTGCCGGACCTCTTCGGCAGTCGCCGACCAGGTAAACGTTTTTGCGCGACGTTTCCAGGTTGGCGCTAACGATCGCCTTGCCGCGTTCGTTCAGCGTGACGCCGCTTGCGGTCAGCACATCCGTTTCAACCTTTTCTCCGACGGCGGCGATCAGCGTATCGCACGGGAGCGACACCGTAACGCCGGTCGGCTCTGGGCTGCGCCGTCCCGATGCGTCCGGCGCGCCGAGCTGCATTTGCTCGCAGAGCAGCGTTCCGTTTGCAAAGGCTTTCGGTCCAAGCAGCTCCAGGAAGGTTACGCCGTCCTCCTTCGCAAGCTGTAGCTCCTCCTCGTCCGCCGGCATAAATCGCGCCGTGCGGCGGTAAACGAGCATTGCGCGCTTCACGCCCTTGGTCCGCGCGGCAACGCGCGCCGCGTCCATTGCGGTATTGCCTCCGCCGATTACGATGACGTTTTCGCCGAGCGGTTCAAGCGTTCCGGCTTTTGCGCGCTCCAGGAAGGAGATTACATTCTGCGCTTCGCCGCGTTCGAGCGGCATCTTGCCCTCGGCCCATGCGCCGATGGCATACACGACCTGTGTAAACCCGCCCTGAAACAGCTCTTCTGTTGTTGGCGCAGTCGTACCGGTTTTTACGGTAACGCCGAGCGCATCCAAAAGCGCGGCGTCGTGGTCGATCGCTTCGTCCGAAATGCGGAACGCGGGAATCACATACCGCACAATGCCGCCGAGCTTTTCGCGCTGTTCAAACAGCGTCACGCCTGCGCCCGCCCGCGCAAGGAAGAACGCAGTCGCCATGCCCGCCGGACCTCCGCCGATGACGGCTACGCGCAACCCGTTTTGCCGTTTTGGCGCTTTCAGGGAACGAAGCAGCGCATCGTATCCGTTCTCCGCCGCGGTTCGTTTTGCTCTGCGGATACGGATCGCCTCCTCGTAGAAATTGCGCGTACATTTTTCGGCGCAATGGTGCGGGCAGATCGTTCCGGTGATGAACGGAAGCGGGTTCTTTTCGGTGATCAAACGCAGCGCTTCTTCATACTTGCCTTTGCCGACAAGCGTCAGGTACTGCGGAATATCCTGTCCGATCGGGCAGCCGTGGGTGCACGGCGCGGTAAAGCAATCGAACAGCGGAACCTTCTCATTGAGCTTGCGCTTAGGGAGCGGCTTGATCGCTTTTCGGTTGCGGGCGCAAAAACGCGCTTCCCGCGCAAGCTGATCAACCTTGCCGACCGAAACGCCGGTAAACGGTCGGTACGGGAGCGACAGCACCTGCTCACCGAGCTGACGCAGCCGCTGATAGCCGCCCGGCTTTAAAATCGTCGTCGCAAGCGTAATCGGCCAGATGCCCGCGTCAAAGAGCGCTTCAATATTGAACGCATCGATGCCGCCGGAGAACGACAGGCGCAGCTTTCCGTCAAATTCCTCCGCAATGCGGCGCGCCATTTCGATCGTTAACGGATAGAGCGAGCGGCCGGACATATACATTTCGTTGCTCGGAAGCTCGTTTTGCGTGACGTCCACCGGGAACGTATTGGACAGCTTGAGCCCGAACTGTACGCCGTTCTGCTCGGCAAGGCGCAAAAGCCGCCGGAACATCGGAACCGCATCGGAATATTGCAGATCCTCGAGAAAATGATGCTCATCAAACGCAATATAGTCGAAACCGAGGTCGTCCAGCGTTCTGCGCGCAGCGGCATAGCCGAGAATCGTCGGATTGCACTTGACAAACGTATGCAGCTTCTTGACCGAGATCAGATACGAAGCGATCTTCTCGATTTCTGCGGGCGGACACCCATGCAGCGTGGAAAGCGTTGCCTGGCGGCAAACGCGCGGCTCGATCCCGTCGAGGTACGCAGCGTCAACGGCATGAAAGCGAGAGAGGTTTTCCGTGGCCCAGGCTTTGCATTCGGCCCAGATCGCGGTGCGTTCGGCATGCATCAGCCCTTCCAGGAAGGCGTCAATCTTCGGAGACGTGATGCCCGCAAAGTCGTATCCGACGCTCATGTTGAACACGAACCCTTCGGGATCGCCCCAGCCGAACTCCTTCGTGAGCAGCTTCAGCATCCACCACGCCTTGATGTATTCGTCCATGGCCTGCGGAACGGTCAGCTCGGTCGACCATTCGCAGTTGTAGCCTTCATCCTCGGCGAGAATGCAGGGTTTATTGATGCATTTCGAGAGCGCTTCGCCGTCCATGATCTGCACAGTTTTCAGCTCGAAGAAGCGCGCCCCGCCGAAATAGGCGGCGACGATGTTCTGCGTCAGCTGCGTGTTCGGACCGGCGGCGGGACCGAACGGCGTTTCCAGCCGTTCTCCGAACAGCTCCAGCAGTTTCCCGGGCGCGGGGCGGAACGCTTTGCGAACGCCGAAGACGGAGCCGCTTTGCTGCTCTTTCAGCACCCATTCCATCAGATTCCCAAAGGGAATCGGGGTCATTACGTCCGACATATCTGCCTCCTTATGCGTTTACGGCCGACCAGAGTTTCTTTGCGCTTTCGCGGCATTTTGCCATCAATTCCTGCTCGTCGCATACGAGCACGTTGCGGTCCCTCATCAACACCCTGCCGTTGCAGACCGTTGTGATAACCGAGCGCCCCTGCATTCCGAACAGAATGTGTGAATTTGCGTTCGTGCCGTCCATCGGCGTCAGCGGATCGTAATCGACTACGATTACATCGGCATACGCGCCGGGCTTTAGTACGCCGAGCGGCGCGTGGAAATACCGGTTTGCGATTGCGGCATTGCCGCAAAACAGCATTTCGGGAATTTCACTCCAAGCGACGGTCGGATCGCAGAGGTGATGCTTATGGAGAATGTTGCCGACCTTATAGCTTTCGAGCATATCGTTCGTGTATCCGTCGGTTCCGAGACCGAGCAGCAGGCCGAGCTTCTTCATCTGAATGACCGCGCCGCAGCCGACGGCATTGCCCATATTCGACTCGGGATTGTGGACGACGGCGGTATCGGTCGCCAAAAGCAGCTCCATTTCGGCCTTGTTGATGTGTACGCAATGGATCGCAAGCGACTTCGGCCCGAGCACGCCCGCGTCATAGAACCGCTCGATGATCCGCTTGCCGTAGGTATGCAGGGAATGTTTTACGTCCGCGGGCCCTTCGGCGCAGTGAACATGGAATCCCGCCTCGCGGCCGCCGGCCGCAAGGCACTCCTCAAGCGTTTTATCCGAACAGGTGAACGAGGCATGCAGGCCCATCATGCCTTTGAGCATATCGCTGTCATCCTTTGCGGCGCGCTTGATGAACCGCTCGTTCTCGCGGATCGACTGCACGCGCTTCTCTTCGCCGTCGCGATCGCTGACCTCATAGCACAGAGAAGTTCGAACGCCAAGCGCAGTCGCCGCTTCAGCGAGCTCGTCGAGCGAATCGGGAATGTCAAAAAAGCTTGCATGGTGGTCAAACACGGTTGTGACGCCGTTTTTGATGCAGTCGAGGTACACCGCGTATGCCGAAAGCCGATCGTTCTCCTTTGTAAGACAGCGGTCGATCTTCCACCATTGCCCCTCCAGAATGTCCATAAAATCCTTGGGCGCGTAGCCGCGAATGGACAGGCCGCGGGCAAACGCGCTGTAAATATGGTTGTGCATATTGATGAGCCCCGGCATGATCACCCCGCCGTGCGCGTCGATCACCTCTGCATCGGGATACTTGGCCGCCATTATAGCCGCGTCGCCGACCTCCCGGATCGTTCGGCCGTCGATCACCACCGCGCCGTCTTCATAGAATTCCGTACCGACCCTTGTCAACAGTCTGCCGTTCGTGATCCGAATCATATGCGTTCGCTCCTTTACCTATCGTTTACAAGTCTATTATACCGAATCTTTTCTGAATGCGCAAGAGAACGCCGCACAATTTTGAAAAGGCTTGCAAAATTATTTTTAGTATTGTATGATGAAAGGGAACAAGAAAACAGGGGAGGATGCCGATGAAACGCATTTACGGTTACCGCTGTACCATCTGCGGAAAGGAATACCCGTTCGGGCCGGAGCTTATGACCTGCCCGGTCTGCGGAGAGAAGGGTATTTTGGATGTCGTGTTCGATTACGGCGAGGTGAAAAAGACGTTGAATCGCGAATCGCTCGCAAAGGATCGGGACAACAGCATGTGGCGCTACCGCGCGCTGATGCCGCTGCGGGGCGAAGGACTTTCGAACTTTTTGCGCATCGGGTGGACGCCGCTGTATGAATCGATGCGGCTTGGGAGTGAGCTCGGGCTGAAGAAGCTTTATATCAAGGATGACGGCATCAACCCGACGGCTTCCTTAAAGGACCGCGCAAGCGGCGTTGCAGTTGCGAAGGCGTTGGAGCTCGGGTATGATACGATCTGCTGCTCGTCCACGGGAAACGCTGCGTCCTCCTGCGCCGGAAACGCGGCGCGCATGGGGCTGAAAACGGTGATCTTCGTGCCGGAACGCGCGCCAAAAGGCAAGGTAGCACAGCTGCTGATCTTCGGCGCAAACGTGATTTCGGTGCGCGGCGATTACCGGGAGACGTTTGAGCTTTCAAAGGCCGCAATCGAAAAATGGGGATTTTACAACCGGAACGCGGGCATCAATCCGATCTTGACCGAAGGCAAAAAGACCGTCGCGCTCGAGATTGCGGAGCAGCTGAACTTTCAGCCTACCGATTGGGTGGCAGTGTCCGTGGGCGATGGCTGCACGATCGGCGGCGTCTATAACGGGTTCCGGGATTTCTATGAGATGGGATTGATCGATCGCATTCCGAAGATTCTCGGCGTACAGTCGACGGGCTGCTGCCCGTTTGTCGATGCGGCGAATCGGCATCGCGACCTGGTGCCGACGCCGGAGAACACGATTGCGGACAGCATCGCGGTCGGTGTTCCGCGCAACCCGAAGAAGGCGCTGCGCGCAGTCGAAAACAGCGGCGGGCGGTGGATCGCAGTGACGGATGAGGAGATTCTCGCGGCAATGCGGCTCTTAGGCAGAACGGAAGGCGTGTTCGGAGAGCCTGCCGGCGTTACGGCGACGGCGGGCGTCAAGCGCGCGGCAGAAGAGGGCATCATCCGTCCCGAGGAAACGGTCACGGTGATCTCGACCGGCTCCGGGCTCAAGGACGTTGCCAACGCGCTTCGCGCCGCGGGCGAGCCATT
>ONLX01000033.1 GCA_900318765.1 uncultured Eubacteriales bacterium | reverse complement strand
GAGAACACGTTCTTCCAGATGGAAGGCATCATGATCGACGAGAACATCTCGATCTCGAACCTGATCTATTTTATGAAGACGATGCTGTCCGAGGTCTTCCGGCGCGATGTGAAGGTACGGCTGCGCCCGGGCTTCTTCCCGTTCGTCGAACCGGGGTTTGAGCTGGATATCTCCTGCGCGATCTGCGGCGGCAAGGGCTGCCCGAGCTGCAAGAACTCCGGCTGGCTCGAGCTGTGTCCGTGCGGCATGATCCACCCGAACGTTCTGAAGGAGGGCGGAATCGATACCGAGAAGTACACCGGCTTTGCGTTCGGCCTCGGGCTGACGCGGCTTGCGATGATGAAATACGGCGTGAAGGATATCCGCGATTTCAACAGCGGAAACCTGAAAGCGCTTTCCCAGTTTGTGAAGTGAGGAGGACGGATCGATGAAGGTTTCCATGAATTGGATCTCCGAGTACGTGGATCTTTCCGGATTGGATCTCCATGATCTGATCCATCGGTTCACGCTTTCGACCGCCGAGGTCGAGGACGTGTACGAAATGGGTACCGAGGTGCAGGGTGTGGTCATCGCCGAGGTTGTCAAGGTCGAGCCGCATCCGAACTCGAAGAAGCTGCATCTGGTGACGGTCTCGTTGGGCGACCATGAGGATCATTGCGTGTGCGGCGCGCCGAATGTGCGCGAGGGCATGCGGATTCCGTTTGCGCCGTATGGAGCGTCGGTCGTCGGCATGACGATCGGCGAGGCCGAGATCGCGGGCGTGGTTTCGCGCGGGATGTGCTGCTCGGCGCAGGAGCTCGGCATTGCGGACAGCTCTTCTGGCCTTTTGGAGCTTCCCGAAAACGCGCCGCTTGGCAAGCTGTTTTGCGACGTGTACGCGGTTCGCGACACGGTCTTTGAGGTCGACAACAAGTCGCTGACGAACCGGCCCGACCTCTGGGGTCATTACGGCATCGCGCGTGAATTTTCCGCGATCGCCAAGCGCCCGTTAAAGCCGCTCGACCGGTGCGACCTTTCGGTTTATGACGCTTTCCCCGAGGTTCCGATCGGGCGGATCGACGCCGAGCTTTGCTATCGCTACTCGGCGCTTAAAATCGACAACGTGCAAAAGCGCGTTTCCCCGATCGACATGCAGATCCGGTTGTACTATTGCGGCATGCGCGCGATCAGCCTGCTTGCCGATTTGACCAACTACATCATGCTCGAGCTCGGTCAGCCGACGCACGCGTTCGATTCGCGCAGGATCGAGACGATCCAGGTCGAGCGCTTTACGGAGCCGTTCGAATTTGAAACGCTCGACGGCGTGAAGCGGAAGATCGATCCCGAAACGCTGATGATCAAGTCGAACGAAACGCCGGTCGCGATCGCGGGCGTGATGGGCGGGCTCGACAGCGAGATCGTCGCCGATACGGATTCGGTCACGCTCGAATGCGCAACGTTTTCGGCCGTCTCGGTGCGCAAGACCTCGACGCGCGTGGGCCTTCGGACCGATGCGTCGATGCGCTATGAGAAGACGCTCGATCCCGAGCTTTGCCGGATCGCGGCGGAGCGGTTCACAAGGCTGCTGCTCTCGATCGATCCGGGCGCCAAGGTCGCTTCGCGGTTTACGGACCGGTACGGCCATCGGTACGACACGATCACGCTGCAGTTCGATCAGGCGTTCATCGACCGGTATACGGGCATCTCGATCTCGGGCGAGCAGATCGTCGATACGCTGACGCGGCTGGGCTTTGGAGTCACGCGGACGGGGGACGACTTCACCGTGCTCGTGCCCTCGTGGCGCGCAACCAAGGACGTGACGATCAAGGCGGACGTGGTCGAGGAGATCACCCGCATCTACGGATACGACAACTTCAGGATCGAGACGACGATGAGCGCGCTCCATCCGGTGCGGCCGCTGCGCGTGAAGGCGGACGAGGCGGCGATCAAGGACGCGCTGGTCAAGCAGTTCTCCCTGCATGAGGTGCATACCTATATCTGGTGCGACGCGAAAAAGCTCGCGCCGCTGAACATCCCGCTGCCCGAGAACGTGAGCCTGCTAAACGGCATGAATCCGGACGCGACGGTGCTGCGCAGCTCGATGATGCAGTCGCTGCTGCCGGTGCTGAACGAGAACCGGTTCTTCGCGCCCGACTTCGGCATTTTCGAGATCGGCCGCGTTGTGGCGGGGCAGAAGGCGGACGGAACCTGCAACGAGCGCCGCACGCTCGGGATTGCGATGCTGTCGCACGCAGTGCTGACCCGTGTGCCGTTCTCGCTCGTGCTCGATATGATTTCGACGATCGTCTGGAACCTGAGACGGCAGAAGGTCACGTTTACGCGCGTGCAGCCGGCGTTTGCCTGGCAGCACCCGAAGAATACCGCAGCGATTGCGGCGGACGGCAAGGTGATCGGCACCGTTTCGGTCGTGCATCCGGCGGTGCAGGAAGCGATCGATAAGCGCGCGTTTTTGATGACCGTGGAAATCGATCTCGATACGTTTGCCGAGGTCCCCGAAAACGAGATCGCCTACGAGGAACCGTCGAAGTTCCCGGGCATCGACATCGACCTGTCGTTTGCGGTCGGGGCGGACAATACGTTCGGCGAAATCGAACAGGCGTTTGCGGCACGGCCGAACGAGACGCTGCGCAAGATCTCGTTGGTCGACGTGTACGAGGCCGACGGCGCAAAGAGCATCACGGTGCGTCTGCATTTCGTGTCGCCAAGCAAGACATTGAGCAAGCCCGAGGTGCAGTCGTATATCGACGAAGTGCTTTCCGATCTGGCGAAGAACAAAATTGTTTTGAGAGGATAATCCTATGGCATTCGATGTGGAACAGGTGAAAGCGGATTTGATCGCGTGGCTTAAGGACTGGTTTGAAGAGAACGGCAAGGGCTGTAACGCGGTGATCGGCATCTCGGGCGGGAAGGACAGCTCGGTCACGGCGGCGCTCTGCGTCGCGGCGCTCGGGCGCGACCGCGTGATCGGGGTGCTGATGCCGAACGGCGTGCAGTCGGACATCAACGACGCGAAATGGCTTGTTTCGCATCTGGGCATTCGGCATTACATCATCAACATCAAGGACGCGTTCGACGCGATCGTGAACGGCATCTTCTTTGCGGGCATGCAGTTTTCGCATCAGGCGCGCGTGAACCTGCCGCCGCGGCTGAGGATGAGCACGCTGTACGCGGTGTCGCAGTCGGAAAACGGCCGGGTCATCAACACCTGCAACCTCTCCGAGGACTGGGTCGGGTATTCGACGCGTTATGGCGATTCGGTCGGCGACGTATGTCCCTTGGGCAAGCTGACGGTCACGGAGGTCAAGGAGCTCGGGCTCGCGCTCGGGCTTCCGAAGGAGCTCGTGTACAAGGTTCCGTCGGACGGGCTTTCGGGCAAGACGGATGAGGACAATCTCGGCTTCACCTACGCGGTGCTCGACCGCTATATCCGCACCGGCTGCATCGACGACCCCGAAACGAAGGCGCTGATCGACCGCAAGCACAAGGCGAACCTCTTCAAGCTCGAGCTGATGAAGACCTACCAATACGACGGCCCGATCCGGGCAGAACAATAAACCGAGCAAAGCTCCCCTGCGGGGGAGCTTAAATAATGTAAAAATTGCTTCTTCGGTAAAACCAAACGGGCAATCCCGCTGTCCTGTTCAATGAAAACGGAGAAAGGAGACGAAACGATGACGTTTTTCGAATGGATCCGCGGGTGCCTGAACCGGGACGCAGCCCAAAATCCTCTGCCGAGCAAAAAAGGCGAGGCGATCCGGAAAAGGGTGAAGGGAATCAAAGCGGTTTCCCAAAAGGAAGAGTCCAAAAAGTCTGAAGAAGTATGGAGGAAAGAAACATGATTTGCCCGAACTGTCAAAAAGAAATACCCACCGACGCCGTGTTTTGCCCGTATTGCGGAATGACGGTTGCGGAAGAAGCACCGTCCGTGAACATTCCGACCCAGCGTCCCGATTTGGACGGAACGCCGAAAAAGCGGCAAACGTTCCTTGGCGTGTTTTCCTTTATCTTATCGTTGATGTGCGCCTGGACCACATTTTTGGCCGTCATCACGGAACGCGGCATCCTGGGACCCGAGATGCAAACAGTCGGAACCATGATCCACAGCCCGATCGGAGGCATGTTCTCCACCGCAGGCGTGTTCTTCTGTGCGGTCACCGCGATACTCGCGCTGTTTTCGCTGTTCGGAAAGAACCGCAAGCGCGGCCTCGGCATCACGGCCCTGATCCTTTCGATCAGTTGTCTGCTCGTTCTGCTCGTCCCGTTCTCGTGCGCGTCCGATGTGTCGGAGCAGCGCCCTTTTGAAACCCGGATCGCATCTGCCGTTTCGGCTGCATCTTCCGGAAAGACCGTCCAGAAAGCCCAAGCGGAAGCCGATCGTGCGGCTGCGCCCGCAGAGAAGACGGAGCCGGAGAATCCTTCCGAACCGGAAATGGGCACTGTTCAGATCGAACGCGAGGACGTTGTGTTCATGCTGGAAACGACCGCGCAGAATGCGTACCGCATCACGATCGACAACCGTTCCGACCGGGACGTGAACTTCGGGTGGGTCAGCACTGCGTACGCCTTGCTGACTACGGATCAGGGAACGTATCGGTGCGACATCGGTGAATCGCAGTTCCAACCGGTCGGCGCGTATACGCAGCGAACCTTTGCGGTTTCGTTTGACGGCGCGGAAGGAACGCCGCAGTCCGTCGAGCTCGTGCAGCTGTATCACCTCGATCGCAGAGGGCTTCCGTCCCTGGGATCCTTTGAAGGAATCTGCTTCCCGTTTGACGCACAAAATTGACTCCGGATCGATCGCTGCATGGCGCAAAATGCATCGCAGGATCCCCAAAAGGGTGGAGGCGGAAACGATAAAATTGTTTGATCGATAGAAAACCAAACAGGGTTGAGGGCTGTCCTGTTTCATGTAAGGAGAAAATCCGAAACAAAAGCAGGGAGGAATCCATATGAACCGGATCACTCGACAAATTCTCAGAATGACTATGATCGCACTTGCGCTTTGTATGCTGTTGACAGGCTGCTCGTTTGCAAACGTGACGAAAATCTGCACGGCATGCGGCGGAACAGGAACGGTCGGCGGCAAAACAAGCATGACGATCGTATCGAACGGGAAAGACGATACGACGCACAAAGGCGAATCAACGCTTGCGTCGATCCCGAACGACACAGCGTCTGTACCGAAAGCGGAAAAGCCTGCGGAGGAAACGATTCTGTCTCTGTACTGGGAACTGTTGGATCATCTTGCGGCGGCCATTGACGCCGGCGATTACGAAGCCTACAAGGCTCTTTATTACGACACCGATGAAAGCACGATAGAAATCGATTTTCTTCGTTCGGATTGGATTGGCGCGGAGGAACTGGGAAATTATGATCAGAAAACCGGCTTTGTTGCAGCGGAGCAGCATGGCTACTACTGGATCGCCAGCGCTTACTATATCGTTGCAGGGACACATCCGAACACGAACCGTCATGCCTGGAATATGTCTCAGTTTACACATTATGAGAACGGCAGACTGCAGCTCGCCTACGGTCAAGAAGCAACATCGATTTTAAGCCCTTTGGCGAACAACATCGTGTTGGACTTCTATGAAAAGCGTGCGCCGGGAGCACGCACCGCAATTGAAAACGGAAATAACCGCGGCGATTTCAGCAACAGATGTTATCTTTACCTGAATCCGGAGATGGTCTACAACGGATCGTATGATACCACAACGCTTGCGCTGTGGCAGGATGATGCCGGCACTGCTTATGCTGCAATCTGGTATTCCAACGGAACCGATGCCGACATCACGGTCAATACGCTTCAGCTGACGATCACGGATGATTCCCTCGGAACGATTTTGAAAGAGGAACTCGCCGTTTCCGAAACGGTTCGCGCGCACCATTCTGTCGTTCGCGTGGTTGCGATTCCCGCCGAACGGGTTCTGACCGGCACGCAGTGTTGGACATTCATGCACAGCTCGACACACACAACGTATCGCTGAAACAATGAATGAGGAAGCGCTGCGTTTGACCGGATCGTGAAGCAGGAGGAAAACGAATGAAACAACAACGGACCTTTGAACAGATCGCAGCGGATGTGCGATCGGCGAAAGCCGGCGATATGGACGCCATGAACCGGATTCTTGCGGATGTGCAGGATATGGTGTACTACAACTGCCTGAAGATGCTCCGAACGCCGCAGGCGGCAGAGGATGCGACGCAGGAGATTCTGATCCGCGTGTATCAGAAGATCGGAACCCTGACCGATCCTTTGGCCTACATCGGTTGGGTCAAGCGGTTGACCGCCAACCATTGCAAGAACTGTCTCTCGAAGGTCAACAAGGAATTTTTGCTGTCCGAAACCGAGGACGGGGAGGATCCGTTTGCGTCCTTCGAGGAACTGGATGAGCAGCGCGTCCCGGATAAGGCGCTCGACAATGAGGAAACCAGGCGCATGATCGTTTCGCTTGTGGACAGTCTGCCGGATGAACAGCGCATGTGCGTCATGCTCTATTATTACGACGAGCTGAAAACAAGGGAGATCGCCGAAGCGCTGAACGTCTCGGAAGGGACGATCAAAAGTCGGCTGAACTATGCGCGAAAGTCGATCAAAGAGGGTGTCAAGGCGTATGAAGCGCAGGGCGTCAAGCTGTACGGCTTTACCCCGATTCCGTTCCTCGGATACTTTCTCGGAAAAGCGGCGGTTTCGACTTCTTCTCCAATTCTTATCGCGAACATCACCGCCGCGGCGACGGCAACAACGGCTGCTGCGGCAACGACATCGACCTCAACGGCAGCAACGGGCGGCTTTGCGGCATTTCTGTCCGGCACCGTCGGAAAAGTCGTTGCGGGAATCACGGTGGCGGCAGTGCTCGGCGGCGTGGGGACCGGCGTTGTTCTTGCGGCGAAGCAGCCAAGTGTGCCTGCAACGGCAATTGTCCTTGAAGCGACGGAGGAGCCGACGGCGCTTCCGACAGAGACGCCGGAACCGACAT
>ONLX01000094.1 GCA_900318765.1 uncultured Eubacteriales bacterium | reverse complement strand
GTTTCCGGCCCGATGGCATTCTATCAGCCCGGGTCCGAGGAGGGGCAGCGGCTCGCGCAATGCGTAATCGACTGTGTGACCGAAGCGATCGGCAAAAAGCCGCGGCTTGCCAATCCGGCGAACAACTTCGTAACGCGCATCCCGTCCGCGCCGAGCGTGCTCGTCGAATGCGGTTTTTTGAGCAACCCAACCGACGAACGAAATCTGATGGACGAAACGTACCAAAATACGCTTGCCGAAGCGATCGCAGACGGCGTTTCGGCGTTCCTCTCGGAAGCGAAAGAGGACGGCGAACCCTCGCCGTCCCCGGTATCTCCGTAATCGATTTACGATTTTCGAATCACGCGGTGGAAGATCTTTTTGCCCTTGCGAATCTTGACGCCGTTTGCAAGCGCTTCGCCCGATACCATCTGATACGTATCGGTCACCTTCTCGCCGTCGATGCTGACGCCGCCCTGCTGAACGAGCCGACGCGCTTCCCCCTTGCTTGCCGCAAGCTTGCAGGCAACCATGAGGTCGATGATGTTCAGACCTTCCTTCGGAACGTCGTCCAGCTCGGTCGTAGGCATATTGCTGTCGTCCCCGCCGCCGGCAAACAGGGCGCGTGCCGCCGTCTGCGCCTTATTCGCTTCCTCTTCGCCGTGTACAAGCTTCGTCAGCTCAAAGGCAAGCAGCTCCTTCTTCTCATTGATCCGGGAAGAATCCCACCGCTCGATCTCTTCGATCTCCTCGATCGGAATGAACGTGAGCATCCGGATGCACTTCATCACGTCTGCATCGCCGACATTGCGCCAGTACTGATAGAACTCGAACGGCGTCGTCTTGTTCGGATCGAGCCAAACGGCATTCCCCGCGGTTTTGCCCATCTTTTTGCCCTGCGAGTCGGTCAGCAGCGTAATCGTCATGGCATATGCGTCCTTGCCGAGCTTTTTGCGGATCAGCTCCGTGCCGCCGAGCATATTCGACCACTGATCGTCGCCGCCGAACTGCATGTTGCAGCCGTGGTTCTGGTAGAGGTAATAGAAGTCGTACGACTGCATGATCATGTAATTGAATTCCAGGAACGAGAGGCCCTTCTCCATGCGCTGCTTATAGCATTCGGCACGGAGCATGTTGTTGACCGAGAAGCACGTTCCGACCTCACGCAGCAGCTCAACGTAATTCAGATTGAGCAGCCAATCGGCATTGTTGACCATCTCCGCCTTGCCCTCGCCGAACTCGATGAACCGCTCCATCTGCTTTTTGAAGCACATCGCATTGTGCGCGATATCTTCCTTGGTCAGCATCCGGCGCATATCGGTACGCCCGGAGGGATCGCCGATCATCGTCGTGCCGCCGCCGATCAAGGCTACCGGCTGGTTGCCCGCCATCTGCAACCGCTTCATCAGCGTGAGCGCCATAAAATGCCCGGCCGTCAGACTGTCCGCCGTGCAATCGAACCCGATATAAAATTTTGCGCCGCCGTTGTTGATCAGGTCACGAATCTGCGGTTCGTCGGTCACCTGCGCGATCAGCCCGCGCGCCTGTAATTCCTCATAAATCTGCATTGTAAATTCTCCCTTATGCGCGCACATTTTGCCGCGCGCCATTACCCGCTCATTATATAAAAGGAAAGAACGTTTGTCAAGCGCGACAGCCGGTCCCGGGCGGGATGGGATTTTTTCGATCGGATGCGCGGCGAACGATTGACAAACGGCGCGCGCTCTGTTAAGATAAGATTCAGAATTGAATTGTGGAGGATTGTACCATGACGCATATCAAAACGATCAACACCCGCAATCTCTGCGAGAGCGCGAAAAAGGGCGGCTGCGGCGAGTGCCAGACTTCCTGCCAGTCCGCTTGCAAGACGAGCTGCGGTATTGCGAACCAGAAGTGCGAAAATAAGAACGCCAAATAACTTGAAATGAGTGACGGGAATGCCGCGCCTTCGGCGCGGCATTTTTCCGATATGGGGGCTATATGATTCACGCCTATCAACTCGGGGGATACAACATTGTGCTGGACGTCTGCTCCGGCGCAGTGCATGTTGTAGATGAGGTCAGCTACGCGATCATCACGCATTTTGAAGACGTCCCGCGCGAAACGCTGCTGGCCGCGCTGCAGGATGCGCATGCGTCCGATCCCTCTTTTCGCATAGAGGAGCTCGAAGCGTGTTATGACGAGGTGCTTGCCTTGAAAGAGGCCGGGCAATTGTTTACACCGGATACGTTCGCACCGATCGCAGGCGATCTCAAGCGCCGCACCGCGGGCGTCGTCAAAGCGCTGTGCCTGCATGTTGCGCATACCTGCAACTTGAACTGCGCGTATTGCTTTGCTTCGCAGGGCAAGTACCACGGTGAGCGTGCCGTGATGTCTTACGACGTCGGCAAGCAGGCGCTCGATTTTCTCGTGAACAATTCCGGCACGCGACGGCATCTGGAAGTTGACTTCTTCGGCGGAGAACCGTTGATGAACTTTCAGGTCGTCAAAGACCTGGTTGCCTACGCGCGCACGCTCGAACCGAAGTACAACAAGGAATTCCGCTTTACGCTGACCACGAACGGCGTTCTGATCGACGATGATGTGATTGATTTTTGCAATCGGGAGATGAGCAATGTCGTTCTGAGTCTGGACGGGCGCAAGGAAATTCACGACCGGTATCGCGTCGACTACGCGGGCAACGGAAGCTGGGAAAAGATCGTTCCGAAGTTTCAAAAGCTCGTTCAGGCGCGCGGCGGTAAGAACTACTATATGCGCGGTACCTTTACGCACGCAAATCCCGATTTTCTGAACGACATTCAAACGATGCTCGATCTCGGCTTCACCGAGCTTTCGATGGAGCCGGTCGTCTGTGCCGAAAACAGCCCCGATCGTCTGACGGAGGAGGATTTTCCGATCCTCTGCGCGCAGTACGAGCAGCTTGCCGCGTTGATGATCCGGCGGCGCAGGGAAGGGCGACCGTTTACGTTCTATCACTATATGATCGATCTGAACGGCGGTCCGTGCATCTATAAACGCATCTCCGGCTGCGGCTCCGGAACCGAATATATGGCAGTCACGCCGACCGGCGAGCTCTACCCCTGCCACCAGTTCGTCGGCGAAGAGCGGTTCAAGCTCGGCGACATCTATACCGGCGTTACGAATACCGCCGTGCAGAACGAGTTTGCCGCCTGCAACGTTTACGCGCACCCCGAATGCCGTGACTGTTGGGCGCGGCTCTACTGCTCGGGCGGCTGCGCGGCGAACGCGTACCACGCGACCGGAACGGTCACCGGTGTGTACCGCTATGGCTGCGAACTGTTCAAGAAGCGCATGGAGTGCGCGATCATGGTTGCCGTGGATGAACAGCTTTCGGAGAACGGCGATGACTGACACGCCGCTTTGCGATTTTCTCGACCGATATGAGCGCAGCCATCCCGTACGGCTGCACATGCCGGGGCATAAGGGCGTTCCCTCGCTCGGGTGTGAGCCGCGTGACATCACGGAGATTGACGGTGCGGACGCGCTTTATGAGGCGAACGACATCCTGCTTCAGAGCGAGCGCCGCGCCTCCGAGCACTTCGGTGCGCATACGTTCTATTCGACCGAAGGATCCTCGCTTTGCATCCGCGCGATGCTTGCGCTGATCAAAAAGAGATCGCCGCAGCAAAAAAGGATCCTTGCCGCGCGAAATGCTCACAAAACCTTTCTTTCTGCGGCTGCGCTGCTCGACCTCGATCCGGTTTTTCTGCCGACAGACGGATACCTTTCGGTGACCGTTACGGCCGAGGAGGTCGACGCGCATCTTGGACAATCCGATTATGCCGCGGTCTATCTGACCGTTCCGGATTATCTCGGGCACAGTTACGACCTTGCGCCGATCGCGGCGGTCTGCCGTGCGCACGGCGTTCCGCTGTTGGTTGACAACGCGCACGGCGCATACCTGAAGTTTCTGTCGCCCTCCCGCCATCCGATCGATCTCGGCGCAGACCTCTGCTGCGATTCCGCGCATAAAACGCTGCCCGCGCTGACCGGCGCAGCGTACCTGCACGTTGCAAAGGACGATCGATACGGATTTGCAGCCGGCGCAAAAGAGGCGCTTGCCTTGTTCGGCTCCACGAGCCCGTCCTATCTGATTCTGCAATCGCTTGATGCGCTGAACGGATCGCTTCGCTCCCTTCCGGAGCAGCTCGCTTCGTTTTTGCCCAAGGCCGCCGTGCTGAAAGCGGCGCTTACCGACGCCGGATTTGCGCTTTTGGGCGAAGAGCCGTTGAAAGTGACGATTGACGCGAACGCATACGGCTATACCGGAGACGCGCTTGCGGCGCTTTTGCAAAGCCAAGGCATCTACTCCGAATACCATGATCCGCAGGTTCTTGTCTGGATGCTCTCCCCCTGCAACACGGAGGACGATCTCTTCCGGGCAAAGGAAGCGCTTTTGCAAATTCCGAAGCGGGATCCGATCACGCCTTTGCAGCTGCCCTTTGCAAGCGCAGAACGTGCCTGCTCGGTGCGGGAGGCGATGCTCGCCCCGTCGGAGCGGCTTCCGCTTTCCGACTGCCTCGGGCGCGTGCTTGCGCAGCCGTGCGTTGGCTGTCCGCCCGCGGTGCCGATTCGGATGTGCGGCGAGCGGATCGACGCTGCGGCCGTTTCCCAATTCCGCTTTTACGGAATCGAGACGCTTTCCGTCGTGAAAAATGCGGATTAGCTCTTGCATCGCTGCACTGCTTTGTGTTATGATAGCAAAATAGGAGAAAAAGGAGATACCCCATGAAAAAAATCGGTTTGTATAGCATTCTTGCGCTGATGGTGCTTGCGCTGCTCGGATGCACATGCGGCAGAAGCGCTTATACCGGGCCGGAGAATCCGAACTTCACCGTCGTCGTCGACGATGCGGAGACCGTTTCCGTCCTGACTTATTTCCAGGCGAATACCGGCTACCTGCCCAATTGCGTTCTGCTGGACGATGCCTCGCTCGAAGCAAAGGCCGCCGAGCTTGCCGAAGCCGGCTCCGCATCCGAGCGCAGCGACGTTTTGAAGAGCCTCGCGGAAGGCGCAACCTGTCTTGTACTGAAAGACGCCGCGCTGATTGCGGAATACGATGCGCTCGGCTATAAGGTCGACAATGCGTCGCTCAAGAATCTGTCCGCGCTCTATCACAGCGACAACGCAGAGGTGCTCGGGCTTTCGATCGTCCAGATGCCGTCCGGCGTCGCCATCAACAACAATGCGCTCGGTGCGCTCGCGGGTTGGATGACCGGCGCGGAAGCCGTCTATCTTTCCTCGCACCGCGATCTGCTTCAATGATCGCCAAGCATCCAAACTGCATTCGATCGGGAGGGGTTTTCGATACCCCTCCTGTTTTGTTTGACAAAAAACGACATCGTTTTTTCGCAATTCGCCGAAATTTAACGATAAATTATTTTCATCTGGTGCATAAAACGGCCCATTAAACGTGCAAAACCTGCTATACTGATTCCGTTCGAAACGATCCGAACAATTCCGCACGAGAAGAGGTGAGAACGATGCATTTGAAAGAGATGAAACGAATTGCGGAAAAGGAAATCCTACGTTATCGGGAGAGCGCAGCGTTTGTGCGCGGCTGGATCGACGGCGGCGGGCAGGGCGATCCTGCGCGATTCCGGGAGCGGGCGCGTTGGGTTTGGGCGGTGGAGCGCGTCCGGGAAGCGATCCACAGGCGTTCGCCCGAGAAGGAAGTGTTTTTCTCGCGGCTGTATGAATTGGACCGTCCGCACGGAAAGCGATCGATCCCGGCCTCCATTGTGAAGCTGAGCATGGAGCTGTATACATCGGAATCGACGCTGTACCGTTGGCGGGACGAGCTGCTGCTCTCCGTTGCGATTGCGGCGGTGCAGGCAAGAGCGCTGCAGCCGTTTCCCTTAGAGGCGTCCGATGGCGCAGAGCGCGTGTAAGAAACCAAAGGCGTACGGTTTTTCGTATCCAATTCTTTCCAATTAACGCCACATCGGACACACCTTTGCAATACAATCGCACAAAAGTGTTCACAAAGATACCGAACTTTGTTCAAAAGCGCATGGTATAATGGGTAATGTGGAAGCGCATAGGAATCGGAAGAATCGGTTTTTTTCGATTTTCGAGCCCAACATCTTGTTATGAAAGAGGTTCTTTTTTGAAAACGCGCGATCGAATTTTGACAAAAAAATGGATTCTGACCGGGGTTCTGTCGATTTTGCCGATTTTTTTCGCGTGCCAAAAAACGATCCCTTCCGTTTCGGATGCGCACGCGTCCGAAGCAGAGATCGCGATTCTGACGGCTGCTCCGATTGCGGCAACGCCGACGCCGACAACCATTCCGATTCCGACCGATACCCCTACGCCGTCTCCGACGCCGACCCCCACGCCCACGCCGACCCCGACCCCGGAGCCGACGCCGCATGCCGTTTTGGAGACGGAGCCCGAAGCGTTCGGCTATCGAACCGCAATGGAGATCGACGGGGAACGCGTTTCTTCGTACGCGCGCGCGCCCGAGATCCGGTTTGGCGCGAACGCCGATTACGCCGCCATTCCCGGCGTCGTCACGCTGCGCGGCGGAAACTGGAGACAAAACCCGGCGTACGGCACGGTTCCTCCGCTCTCGGGCGAACTCGATGTGCTTTGGAGCGTGCGCACCAAGTCGCTTGCAAAGGGCATCAGCGGTTCCGGCGCATGGACCGGTAACGGTTGGACCGGGCAATGCCTGATGGTCTCGTGGCCCGAATCGACGCGCCGCATTATGAACCTGTACGAACCGTATCAGAAACGGGACGGTTGGATTGAAGTGATCTATGCTTCGATGGACGGATTTGTGTATTTTCTCGATGCCGAGACCGGCGAGCCAACGCGTGACGCGCTGAAGATCGGAATGCCGTTTAAGGGCGCCGGCGCGCTCGACCCGCGCGGCTGGCCGATCCTCTACGTCGGATCCGGCGACGATTATGAGAGCTCCGACAAGCGTTCCCGCGCGATGGCCTACAGCTTGATCGACTTTACGCGGCTTTGGGAAATCGGCAAATCGAAAGATCGGTTCGCGCTGCGCGGCTGGCATGCGTATGACAGCTCCGTACTCGTCGACGCCGGTTCCGATACCGCGATTATTCCCGGCGAGAACGGGATCCTCTATACGCTGCACATGAATACGGTTTACGACGAGGAGGCCGGAACGCTCGAGATGCATCCCGATCCCGTTGTGAAACAACGCTATACCGCCCCGCGTCTTGGCGACGGAAAGTTTGCCTACGGCTACGAATCGAGCGCGGTCGGTTGGAAAAATTATCTGTATCTTTGCGACAACGGCGGCTTCATCCGCTGCATTGAGCTGAATTCGATGCAGACCGTTTGGGTACAGGATCTGGTGGACGACGTGAATTCGACGCCCGCGTTTGAAGAGACGGAATCCGGCGGCTTCCTGTATGTCGGCAACACCGTCGAAAAAACCGCAGACGGCAGCAAGGGCGTTTCCTCGTTCTATAAGCTCGATGCGCTGACCGGCGAGATCGTCTGGAAGCATGAGGAATCGATTACAACAACGTCGCATATCACCGGCGGATGTATGTCGAGTGCGGTGCTCGGCCGCGATTCGCTGCAAGGGCTCGTCTTTACGACGTTTGCTTCGACGACGGGAAAAGGCGCGGGAACGCTCTATGCGTTCAATACCGAAACCGGTGAAATCGTTTGGCAGAAAAAGCTGGGAAGCTATACCTGGTGTTCTCCGGTTGCGCTGTATACCGATGACGGACAAGGCTATCTGGTGATCTTCGATCACACCGGTGTCGGCTATCTGTTCGACGGCGCGTCGGGACTTCTAATGACTACTCTGAAACTCTCCGAAAATATAGAAGCGTCACCGTGCGCCTTCGGAGATCTGATTGTAATCGGCACGCGTGCCCGCCACATTTTCGGCATTCGCGTGTCCTGACAACGGAGGTATTATGGATACAAAGAAGAAGAAAAAGAAAAGAAGGAGGAAGATTCAACCACGGTTTTATCTGATCATCACGCTGTTTATTGTGATGATTCTGCTGCTCGTTGCGCTGCTTGCGTTTTTGATCGTCAAGCTGGTCAACAATTCCAAGGATCAGGAAGCCTACAACGAGTATCTTTTGCAGAACGAAACCGGGATGTACGGCTATTCAGCCGCTCCGATGACGATCGAGGAATTCAAGTCGTTCGGACCGCCGACCCCAACGCCGACTCCGACCCCGACTCCAACCCCGACGCCCAAGCCTACGCCGCACGCGATCTCGGCATCCAATCCGCAGAACTACGGCTATCAGGACAAAATCCAGGCGGACGGCGTTCTGGTTGACGCCTCTGCCTATACGCGCAGCGAACCGATTTCGATTCCCGCGCCCGAAGTGTACAATGAGGTCAACGGCATTCTGACTTTCCGCGGCAACAACTGGCGCAATCGCTCCTCGTTCGGCAACGTCGCGCTGTCCGAATTCAAAATGGTGCAGGTTTGGGAGAAGAGCATCGGCGCGATCAAAAAACCGTCGGGCAAATCTTCCTGGTCCGGCTGCGGGTGGACGGGTCAGCCGCTGATCGTCGATTGGCCGTCCGACGTTCGCAAGCAGATGGCAAGCATGCATCAGAGCGCGCGGGAAAACGAAAGTCTCATCGAAGTCATCTACCCGACCGAGGACGGCAAGATCTACTTCCTCGATCTGATGAACGGCAATCAAACGCGCGATCCGATTACGCTGAACGTCCCGTTCAAGGGAACCGGCAGCATCGATCCGCGCGGCTGGCCGCTGCTGTATGTCGGCTCCGGCGATATGTATGACAACGACGCGCAAAAGTCCCGCGTGTTCGTGATCAATCTGTTGACGAATCAGGTCATCTATGAGTTCGGAAAACAGCACTCCGACGATGCGTTTGCGCCGCGGCCTGCCTGGTACGCGTACGATTCGGCGCCGCTCGTCGACGCGAAGACCGATACGCTGATCTATCCGGGTGAAAACGGCATCATCTATACAATGAAGCTGAACACGGTCTATGACCGGGTCAACGGCATCATCAGCATCAATCCTTCGAATGTCGTGAAGCACGCCTATTCGAGCAACATCTCCTGGGGCGCGGATATCAAGACGGCCGACCGTTCGCACAAGTGGTACGGCTATGAGGGCAGCGCAGTCGCATGGAACGGGTACCTCTACCTTTCCAGCAACGACGGTCTGTTCCAGTGCATCGACCTGAACACATTCAAATGCATCTGGATTGCCGATACGCTCGATGATACGAACGGCTCGCCCGTTCTGGACGTCATCTCCGAAACCGAAGCGTATCTCTATGTCGGAACCTCCTTGCACTTCACAAAGGACGGCAACAACTCCGGCGTTGCGCCGCTGTTCAAGATCGATGCGATGACCGGCGAGATCAAGTGGCAGTTCCAGCGCAATGTCGTGACCGTTCAGGATGTCTCCGGCGGCATTCAGGCCACCGCCGTCGTCGGGGAGAACAACCTCAAGGATCTCGTATTCATTCCCGTCGCACGGTACAACGGCAAGGATTCCGGCGCGCTCTTCGCGCTGAGCAAGGCCACCGGCGAAGTCGTGTGGGAGTTTCCCATGGAGAAATACTCCTGGTCGAGTCCTGCGGTCGTCTACACGGCGGACGGAACGGGCTATATTCTCCAGGCGGATTCCGGCGGAAACATCTTCCTGCTGGATGGTCTGACCGGAAACAAGCTCGCCCAGATCGCCCCAACCGATACGAACTTCGAAGCGTCGCCGGCCGTTTACGGGCAGATGCTGATCCTCGGCTGCCGCGGACAAAAGATCTTCGGCATCCGGCTCTCCTGACAAAAGAAAGCAGAGCGGCTGTTGCAGAATGCAACAGCCGCTCTTTTTTATTGCAATTGTTCCAACAACCAGAGAAACCCTCTTGCCGTTCGCTGCCACGGATCCCGAAAATGATTGCCCGGATTCCATTCAAGCGTTGCGGTGTTCGGCTCTAAAAGCGCGTATTGCGCGCGAATGCAGTCCCCCACCGACGCGAGCACGCGGTTTTTGGCAAGCTCCTCCCGGTCGCCGAGGCTTAAGTAGATGCGCTTTGCCTTCGGAGTTCGCGTCCGGATATAATCGAGCCACCCCGGATACCAGACCGAAGGCGACACAGCCGCAACGCCCGCAAACCGATCCGTTTCATACCCTGTCCACAGCGCGAACAGCCCGGCCAGCGAATAGCCGCCGAGCAGCAGCGTCTTGTCCTCCGGCAGCAGCGGCAAAAGCGCGTTGCGCGTGGCTTCGGCTCCGCCGGAAAACGGAACCTTGCCGAAAACGGGAGGCGCCTCCCACAAAGAAAGATCCCGGTTCCAATCCTCCACCGCGGCTGCAAGCAGGTAAACTAGTTTGGTGCTGTTTGCAACAACGGCCGTGTATACCTCCTCCGCCGCGGTAAGCTCTTCGGCATCCACGGGCAGGATCAACCAAAAGCGCGCCCCCGGCGAACCGAAGGTGCGCAATTTGAGAACCGGCTTCATGCGGTTTTTTCCTTCGAAAGCTGCATCGCCGCAAAGAACCCCACTGCGAGGCAGACAAGTCCAATCACGACGGTATACCAATGCAGGCTCGACAAAAACGCAGCGTTCAGCAGCGACGATTTCATAAAGATCGCAAACGGCGACGCAAGCATGAGCCCAATGATTGCATAATACGTCGGCGTCGGGAACCGATCGAGCAGCCACCGCACCGCCTTCGAAACGAGCAGCAGTCCCAGCAGTACCCCGATCCCAAACGGAATCAGCACCACAAGATGCTGCGGCAGCGCCGAAAACTGCAGCGTAACCATTGCGACGATTGCGCTCTTGAGGTGCGCCATGATGCTGTGATAAAACCCGAGCACGAGCAGCACCATCGATCCGGAGATGCCCGGTACGATCATCGTTCCCGCCGCGATAAAGCCGAGCAGCGCGGCCCACAGCGCGGAAACCGCCCCGTTGCGCAATGTATCGACTGCGCGGTAAACCGTGTACGCTTTTCCGTCGATCACAACCGCATCGCCCGCACGCTCAAGCTGCACCGGCGTCTCGTTCCAATACACATCATCGAGTGCGTCGTATTCCAGAAGCACGCCGTCCTCCGTCGTTGCACGTAGACCCGCAAGTCCGCTCTTGGAGGACTTAACCTTCAGAACCGTATAGGCGGGTTCGTTCTTCTGCACGCGGATCGTATCCTCCGTCCCATTTTCCACGAGCAGAATCCGGTCGTTCAGCGCGATCGAATCGGCGGCGGTCAGCCGCTCAAATTCCTCTCCGGAACGATTGCTCAAAAGCGGCAGCGCGATCATCAGCGCGATCATCAGGAGCGTGAGCCCCATATACGAAATGCGCACGGGCTTTTTCCCCATCTGTCCGCGGATCTGGCGGATCAGCATCGGAAGCGAACCGAGGATCAGTCCGCAGAAGGCCAGGATCGTATACAGCTCATAGTTGGCCAGCAGCCAGGTGATGACAAACGACAGAGCGGCAACGCCGAGCACAATTCCGATTGCGTACGGAATCAGCTTGACGATCGCCTTGTTCCGCACCGCTTTGTCCTTGCTGGTGATGGAGACTGCGTCGCCGTATACGCCGATCGTGAGCAACATACTCCCGCCCGAGACTCCGGGGATGACGACCGCAAGCCCGACGAGCGTTCCCTTCAGAACGGCAAACAGCCATTCCCATATGTTCTTTGCATTGTTTTTTCCCATGCTCCCCATTTTAAGGGAAAATTGAAGTTCCGTCAATCGTTTCCGTCCGATTTGTCAAAAACAATCCATATTTCCTTGCAAAGTGTTTCCATTTTTGACATACCGATTTCAAAATTGCGAGATAATATAGGAAAGAACAAAAGAAGAAATGCATCCAAGGAGGCTTTGAATATGGAATATTCCTACGTAAATCCCGAATGGAAACAGCGGCAGCAGGAGCCGAAGAAGCAAAAGAACGGCGTACGCGTCGGCCTCGCGGTACTGTTGAGCTGCGTGATGATGGCAACGGTCATCGGCCTGTTCGCCGGTGTGCTGATTGCGAACCGCTACCTTGCCGATCGGTCCGCAGTCGTTGAGACTCTGCCCGAAACGACCGAAACGCCTTTGGTCACCATTGCCCCGGCCGTCGCCCCGAATACCGCCGACGAAGCGGAAAAAGCAGCGGACGGCACAAGCGCGGAGACGGTCTCGACCGGTTTTTCGTATGACGGGCAGTATACCCGCGCACAGGTGATTGAACTGGCTGCGCCGAGCGTTGTTGGGATCGACACCGTCGTTCCGATCACCTACTGGGGCCAGACCTATGCGCAGACCGGCAGCGGCAGCGGCGTGATTCTGACGAGCGACGGTTACATCGCAACCTGCGCGCACGTCGTGGACGGTGCCGAAACCATCGTCGTCACACTCAATGACGATACTTCGTACAACGCGACGCTTGTCGGGGAAGACAAGCGGAATGACATTGCGATCATCAAGGTCGAAGCGGAGAACCTTGTGGCAGCTGAAATCGGCGAGAGCGATATGGTGACCGTAGGGGAAGATGTCATTGCGATCGGCAACCCGCTCGGCGAACTGCGCGGGACTGCGACTTCCGGCATCATTTCCGCGCTGCGGCGCGCTGTCATCGTGGAAGGCACGGAGATGGAGCTGATGCAGACCGATGCGGCAATCTCTCCCGGCAACTCCGGCGGCGGGCTCTTTAACGCGAGCGGCAAGCTGATCGGAATCGTCAACGCAAAAGCGTCCTCGAGCAATGCGGAAGGTCTCGGCTTTGCGATCCCGGTCAACAACGTTCTGAAGGAGATCAACGATCTGCTGAACTTCGGCTACATCAAAGGGCGTGCCTCCCTCGGCGTAACGACGCAGAACCGCACGATCCGCAGCGATTACGGCTTCTGGAGCTACAGCAGCACAACCTGCGTCCAGGTCACTGCCGTCAGCGAGGGCGGTGCGGCCGACGCTGCAGGCATCCGCGCAGGCGACCTGATCATTGCCGTGAACGGAACGCGCGTTACCTCGAACTCGGTGCTGTCCGATCTGATCTCCGCCTACAATGCGGGCGATACCGCCACGATTACGATCCAACGAAACGGGCAGCAATCCGATCTTAGCGTTACGTTCGGCGAATACGTCCCGGCAAACTGATTTCATTTTCCCATTTCCCGGCGGGAAACCCCCTTCCGTCCCGTCGGGAATTCCCAAAGGGGCTGCAAGACTCGATCCCCGATCTTGGCAGCCCCTTTTTGTTTTGGATTATTTCGACAACTGCGGAAGCGGAATTTCGGTCTTCAGCAGCGATTCATATGCCGAACGCGTCTCCGGCAAACTGCCCTGCGTGGAATCCCATGACCAATCGGCCTGCTCGGGCGCGTCGCCGGACGCAACAACGTAGTTTGCAAACGCCTCAAACGGAATCGACGCGCGTCCGTTGTAGTCCTTTGGCGTAAGCGGAATCCGAAATACGACGCGCTGCTCACCCACGTGCGTATACGCGCGCTGCTCCACCGTGACCGGACGTGCCGTGTCGCCGTCCGTCCAAAGCGGAAGCTGTCCGCCTCCGAAGCTGTCCTGCATCGAAAGCAGCGCGGCGACGTATTTCGTTTCGGGTGCGCCGACGATCGAAAACGTCAGATAGATTCCGGAGCGTCGATAATCGATCACGGTGTGCAGCCGCATCCCGTCGAGCAAAACCGGCTCCGTGCGATATCCGTTCCCTTCCTCGTTGCGGACGGTCAGAAGATACGTTCCGCTCAGCGCAAGATCGAGCGTCTGTTCCGGAGCAACCGGCTTGAGATCCGCCGCATCGAACGAAAACGTATGCTCCAGAATTGCAACCGCGCCGAAGCGTCTGCCCATATCCTCCACCGAAAAATCAATCACATTGTATTGAGCGGTGACGGTCACGATTCCGCTGTCCGGCAGCGGTTCGGTAAAGTACATCGGATTTGCCCACCATTCCTCGGTAAACGATGCGCCGTTCTCACTCCAGCTGCCGCCGTTGAACACGTCGCCAAGCGAATGCACGGTATCGTCGCCTTCGACGGTGTATGTTGCGCCGCCCAGGTTCAGTTCGATCGATTGTTGTTCGGAGTCCGTTGGAATAACGAACGCGGCGAACGGCTCCATGCGCTCGGGCGTAACCGTAATCGTCCATGAAATGCGTTGATCCGATACGGTCAGCGATTCCACTTCCACGTTCGTGCTGCGCAGCCAGCCCCAATCCTGCTCCGTCACCGGCCTGCCGCCATGGCTCTCCCGCCACAGTACGCATTCATCGTACATTTCGGGTTCGAATTCCGGCAGCAATTTCACGTTCGTTCCGAGATTTTGCAGCTCAAGCGACGCGCCATCGCCGTATACAGCGTCCGTCGGGGCCTCGGTCGGCTCCGGTGTTGCAGCCGTCGCCGCTCCGGGCTTTTGTTCGGATCGATTGTTTCGCGCAAAGCCGCCCGTCAGCGCAATCGTCAGCGTTGCCAATACGAGCAGCGCGGTCACGGGAATCGCGATCCACGGAATCGGCCGCGGATTCCATTCCCCATTCGTGCGGACCGGCCTCGGCGCATCGCCGATCGCGCGGTCGATCCGCTTCTTCAGATGGTTTCCGTTCAGCAAACTGCGCTCAAGCGCAGCATGATAGTATTGTTTTTCCCGCATTATCGGTTCCTCCTTTGTTCGGATGCAGTCAACCGGTTTTTCAGCGCGTTTCTGGCGCGAAACAACCTGCTCTTGACCGCTTCCCTTCCGATGTTCAACTCGGCGGCGATATCGGCCGCGCTCATTTCGAAGCCGTAGTACAGTACAAAAACCCGATACGTCTCCGCCGGCAGCGATTTGGCCGCCAATAGGATCTGTTCCGCCGTTACGTGAGCGAGCGCGTCGTCCTCAAACGACTTGCCGTCCGATACCGTTTCCTCGAGCGATTCGAGCGGAACCGTTGCCTGCCTGGAACGCTCCGCATAGTGCTTTGTGATCTCGTTTCGCAGCATCCGCATCAGATACGACTGCGGAACAAGGATATCGAGATGCCCGTACCGCTCGACGCGGCGGTAGAAATCGACGTACACGTTTTGCAGCGCATCCTCGGCGTCGGTCGGATCGGACAGATGCACGATCGCGTAGCGCAGCAGCCGTCGATGGGTCTTCTCATAGACCCGGTCAAACCAGTCTTTGTTCATAACCGTTTTCACTTTCTGTAAGTACTTACACCTATAGAGAGGCAAATCCTTAGCGTATGGTTGCAAAAAAAGAACCGGGAAATGAAAATTTCCCGGCTGCGTACCCTTTTGTTACAGCAAAACGATCCCGGCGCGGCTTGCGGCGGCGCGGATCTCTTCCGGCCAGACGGATACCTGCACCTCCCCGATGTGCGCCTTGCGGAGAAAGAACATGCAGATTCGACTCTGCCCGATGCCTCCCCCGATCGTATACGGCAGCCTGCGTTCGAGGATCCCCTTTTGGAACGGCAGTGCGGCGCGCTCGGGGCAGCCCGCTTTTTGAAGCTGCTGCATCAGTGACGTCTCGTCCACGCGCACGCCCATGGAGGATAGCTCCAGCGCGATATCGAGCACCGGATAGTACACAAGGATATCGCCGTTCATCGACCAATCGTCATAATCCGGCGCGCGCCCGTCATGCCGCGTCCCGTCGGACAGCCGGTCCCCGATCCCGATCACGAACACCGCGCCCTTTTCCTTTGTAATCGCATACTCGCGCTCACGGGGGGAGCAATTCGGATAGCGTTCCAAAAGCTCCTGCGAGGTGATGAAGAAAATCTCCTTCGGCAGAATCTCCTCAATATAATCGTACTGCACCGCCATGTACTTTTCGGTCTTTTTCAGCGCGCGGTAGACGCGGCGAACGGTATCCTTCAACGTCTCAAGCGTACGTTCTTCCTTTGCGATGATCCGCTCCCAATCCCATTGATCGACATAGATCGAATGGATGTTGTCGGTCGTCTCGTCGCGGCGGATCGCGTTCATATCGGCGTACAATCCCTCATGCATCGAGAACCCATACTGCCCCAGCGCCATGCGCTTCCACTTTGCAAGCGACTGAACGATCTCGACCTCGCGCTCGTTCTGCTCCTTCACGCCGAACCGCACCGGGCGCTCCACGCCGTTCAGATTATCGTTCAATCCCGATTCCGGCGTCACAAACAGCGGCGCGCTCACGCGCTGCAGCTGCAACTGCTGCGCAAGCGTGGTCTGAAAGAAATCTTTTACGGTTTTGATCGCAATCTGTGTATCGTGCAGCGACAGCATAGACCGATATCCCTCGGGAATCGTTAACTGTTCCATAGAGTCCTCCTGTTTCGCCATGCAGACAGAATACCACGCAGCAACGCCTTTTGCAAGAAAAACCGTCCAAATCCTATATTCTTTACAAGAATCCCCCTCGCAGAAGGCGAAGGGGACCGAAGCCTACACGGAGACGGATTGCAGTTCGACAAGCGGGATCGTTTCACAGGTTCCGGCGGGGACGGCAATCAGCAGCAGCCAGCCCGCCATATCCGATGTGCCGACCTCCGGCACAAACGCGTTGACCGTAACGGTGATTCCCCCGTCGGTCCTTTGCACATCGTCCGCAGCAAAGCGGTTCGATCCGCTGCCCGATTCCATGCGAACAACGATCAGCTCCTGCACCAGAAAAAACGGATCGTCGTATTCCGAGAGCGCCGAATCGATCGGGCCGCCGTCCTCGGATCGTTCCGAAGCAAGCGCAGCATTGAGTTCCTTCTTGTTTCGATATACGCCGACCTGCGGATCAAACGCACCTTCACGCCATGCGATCCGAATGGATTGCGCGGTAAACGGAACGGCGTCCGGATCCGTGGTCGCCGGCGTCGGATCGAGCACGACCACGGTTGGGTTCTCTCTCAAAATCGGTCTGCCGCCGGTCTTGGGGTTTTGGCCGGCAGCGGTGCATCCGACAACCAATAAAGAAATCAGCACAAGCCAAAAACGCTTCATACGAAATCTCCTTTCCTTTTTATCCGTAATACCGCAAAAGAATCGATCCGGTTGCAGCGGTTATGGGAAAAAGGATTTGACACGGTTTTGGGCATGCGGTATAATGAACAAAACGGACTCTTCCGAATCTCTTCAAAGGCAGGTGACGAGCATGGACGCAGGCAGTAGCGGCAATCCTCTTTTATGCAGGTTGTATGGCAGCGCCCGTCGGATGCGCGCACCGGGTCAAAGGATTTCCTTGGCATAGTCCCCGTTCGCATTCGGCCGTTGCGATTGTTCGCGCGCTGCATTCCCACGATTTCATTGGAGGTGAATGCGCTTGACCGATCTGAGCGAAACCGTCCGCACGCTTGCGGCGAACAAACGGTTTTCAACAATCCGGGATCTTTTTTCCACCATGAATGCGGCCGATATCGCGCCGATTCTTTCGCAGCAGAAGGAAAGTGACCTTCCGCTGCTGTTTCGCGTCCTTTCAACCGAGACCGCCGCAGAAACGTTCGTCGAGATGAACCCGGAGGAGCAGGAAATTTTGATCCGCGGTTTTTCCGATACCGAGCTCAAAGCCGTGCTTTCCGAGCTGTACCTGGACGACGCGGTCGATATCATCGAAGAGATGCCCGGCATTTTGGTTCCGCGCATTCTCAAAGCTGCCGATCCCGAGTCGCGGAAGCTCATCAACGAGCTGCTGAAGTATCCCGAGGATTCGGCCGGCAGCATTATGACGCCGGAGTTCGTTTCGCTGTCGCCGAACATGACCGTTGAGGAAGCGATTGAGGAGATCCGCCGCACCGGGCTGGACAAGGAGACGATCAACATCTGCTACGTCGTCCGCGCCGACCGGACGCTGCAGGGCTCCGTTTCAATCCGGCGAATTCTGCTCTCCGATCCGGACGAACGCGTTGCGGACATTGCCGAAACGAATGTGATTGCCTGCGAAACGACGGACGATCAGGAAACCGTTGCGAAGATGCTGTCCAAATACGACCTGATTGCGCTTCCGGTCCTTGACCATGAGAAGCGCATCGTCGGAATCGTCACGGTCGACGACGCAATCGACGTTCTCCAGGAGGAGAACACCGAAGATATCGAAAAGATGGCCGCCATTACGCCGTCGGATCGCCCGTACCTGGAAACCGCCGTCGGCAGCATCTTTCTGCACCGCATTCCGTGGCTGCTGCTGTTGATGCTTACGTCGACGATGACCGAGCTGATCATCAATCTGTTTACGGAAAAGCTGAACATCTTCGGCGCGATCGCCGGCGCAATGCTGATTGCCTGCATCCCGATGCTCATGGACACCGGCGGCAACGCAGGCGGTCAGTCCTCCGCTACGGTCATTCGCGGCATTTCGCTCGGCGAAATCGAGTTTTCCGATTTCTTCCGCGTCATCGGCAAGGAGCTGACGGTCGCAGCCTTATCCGGCGCCGCGCTCGCCGTGATCAACTTTTTGAAAATGCTGTTGGTCAATGTGATCGTGTATCACTATGCCGGGCATGATCTGACCGTTTACATCATCGCGTCGATCACCATCTCGCTGGCAATTATGCTGACGATCGTCGTCGCCAAATTTGCAGGCGCCGCGCTGCCGATGCTTGCGAAAAAGATCGGATTCGATCCTGCGGTTATGGCAGCTCCGTTCATCACGACGATGATCGACGTCGCATCGCTGCTGCTGCTGTTCGCTTTGGCAAACATCATTCTAAGTCACATTCATTAGAAAGTAACGGGCGGTTGCAAATGCAACCGCCCGTTTGATTTTTGCTGTCCAATTATTTACGATAAAACAGGATCCCGAGCGTGCCCGGCCCGCAATGGTTGGAAACCGTGCAGCCGGCGCGGGTGTGGTAGATCTTTTCAAACGGCAGCGTCTCCCGCAGGAGCTTCTCCACCGCCTTCCACTGCTCATCTGGCACGCCGGAATCGGTAATAAAGATCCGACGCGTATCGACCGTACTGAGATCGCCGAGCTGATCCTTGACGTACCGCAGCATTGCGCGATCGATCGTCATCCGGTACTTCTTTCCGACGATCATCTTGCCGTTGACGACACAAATCGTCGGCTTCAGGTTCAGAAGGTTGGCGCCGAGCGCCGCAAGCGGGCTGCAGCGTCCGCCGAGGCTCAGATACTTCAGCGTATCGATAACAAAGCTGACATCCAGCTTCTGCTTCCGCTCCTCGAGGATATCGTAGATCTCCTGCGCCGTCTTGCCTTCCCGTGCAAGCTCCACGGCATCGAGAGCGAGATGCCCGATCCCCGTCGACAGATTCCTCGAATCGATGACCCAGACGTTGCCGACTTCCTCCGCCGCGATGCAGGCGTTCTGGAAGCAGGAGGACATATCGCTGCTGATTGTGAAATGCACGATCGCATCGTACCCTTCCAGATTCTCCCGGAAAAAATCCAGATAATCCGCAACATTCAGCGCGGCCGTCGATCCGACCTTATTCGTCCGCGCGACGTATGCATAGATATCTTCCGGTTTGATTTCAATCGTGTCCTTGTAGGACTTGCCGTCCATCACCACATACAGCGGGGAGATGACAATCCCATATTCCTGAATCAATTCGGGGGAAAGGTCGCACGTGCTGTCCGACGTAACGCGAATTCGCATAAAAACCTCCATGGAATCCCATTATTTTTGGATAGTATATCATACCGCGTGGTTCTGCGCAAGTCTTTCGTCCTTTTTTTCAAAAAACCGCCTATCGCTTCGCCCTGCCGCATACACTTTTGGCGGAGGTGATTGCGTGTTCTGGTGGTTGCTTGCTTTGCTGTGCTCATTTATCCTGTTTCCCGCTCAGGTTCTGGAGGCTTCGGCGGATGCGGCGCTCACCTGGTGGACGCACGTCTTCCCCGCGCTCGTTCCGTTTCTGATTCTCACCGGATTGGCGAATAGAGCAAGGCCGCAGCCGCGCCGCTTCTTGGGGCTGCACCCGCTCGCCGCCATGTCGTTTCTGCTCGGCGCGCTCGGGGGATATCCGATCGGGGCGCGCGTACTCGGCTCGGCTGTCGAGCAAGGAGAGCTGGACGCTCGCTCCGCGCAGCGCTTCTCCTATGCCGCCGGGCTGATGAGCCCTGCGTTTCTGATTTCCTTCACGGCGATCGGGCTCTTCGGATCAACCGCGGCCCTGTTGCCGCTCTGCGCGTCGGTATATCCGGTTGCCCTCGGCTGTCTCTTCTGGCTCGGCAGATCAAAGGGTTCCGTTCCTCCCGGCGCGCCAAGAACACTGACGGCGGCGGATTCTTCCGATGCCGTCAGCGATGCGATGATCGGAATTTTGCGGATCGGCGGCTGTATCGTCCTGTGCCGCGCGCTCGGAGCGGTCATCTTCGCAACCGGAATCGTCCGTCTTCTTGCGAAGATTCTGCCCGTTTCGGAATCGATTCTGCAAACGGTCCTGACCGGACTGCTCGAAATGACAAGCGGCTGCACGCTTGCAGTCGATCTCCCTCTTCCGCTTGCAATCCGTCTTTCGCTTTGCGTCTTCTTCCAGATGTTCGGAGGCGTATCGATTCTGCTCCAGACCCGCTGCTTTTTGCGGTTCCCGTCCTTTGGGCGATACGTGCTCGGACGATTCATTCTCGCGCTGCTTTCGGCGCTGCTGTGCTATGGGATCGCGCGGCTGATGCCGGATCGTATCCTGCCCGCTTCCGTTTCCGCCGACGAAGTGCTGCGCCGTGCCGAAGCGATGGGATCCTTGCTCATCCCCGCGGCCATCGGGCTTTTGACCGCGCTCTACGCCGGTCTTCTGCTTCGCCCAAAACGGCGAAAACTGCGCACCGACGCGGTCCCCATCGAATCATCCCTCAACTGAAGGTGCGCTGCAGCATGGCATTTGCGCTCGGCGCAAACGCGAGCCCCGATTCGACCGCAACGGTCGGCAGAACGGCGACGGACGTCGTTCGCATTCCGCGGAATGCCGCCGCAAGCCCGAACAGCTCCCATAGGTTCAGCTCCGTGCTGACGCGGCCGCGCGTGGCCTCCCGTAAAGACGGCAATTTCCACGGCGAAACCGTGGAAAACAGATTGGCAATCCCGACGCCGAGCGCACCCATGCCGTATGCGCGCTTCGCTCCGTCCGCATTCATCAGTTCGGATACCGTCTGTTCATCGAACGTCATGCCGCCGCCGGAAAGCGTCGGCACCGCCCGGATCAGTTCTTCGGCGCAGGTCAGATCGAGCGTCAGTGTGTGATCAAGCTTCAACCCGAGTTCGGACGCGACCGCACGGCTTACGCGCCGCGCGGCTGCGTTTTTCTCATTCTTTGGAGAAGGGGCCGGCGTCACGGCGTCGGTCTGCGGCTCGGTCGGAAGCGTTTCGCACGGGACCGACAGCACCCACAGGTTCGGGGGCGCAAGCCGCACCAGCAGCACGGCGACCGGCTCGCCGTCCTCGGTGCCGACGGTCAGAAAATCGCGGACGTTGGAATCAAACCGCCCCTCGATCATGGCGGACGGGTCGATCGGTTTTGCGGTCACCGGAGCAAGCGGGGACGCGGTGGGAGCATCGGTTTCCTCCGCAAACGGAACGAGCGGTAACCGGTATACGGGCGTCTCGGTCGGGCGTGCGGAGGGCGTCGGCGTGGGAGACGGCGACGGCGTTGCCGTTGCCGAAGCGGACGGTGACGGAGACGGCGCGTTCTCCGCCGTGCGCGGCTTTGCGCAGGCAAATGCGATCAATCCGACCAACAGCAGCAGCGCCACGCCGACTGCCGCGCCGAGAATGATTCGCTGCGAACGGGATAAGAGCATAAGACCTCCGAAATCGTTTTTTCCGTTAGTCTTCCATTCCCGCGCGCTTGCTATTCACGGAAGAAATTGACAATACGCAACGTTAAAACGCTTTGTCAAGCGGGGATCGAAAAAGCACAGCCGGCGGGCTGTGCTTTTGATTGCTTCTTCTTCGGACCTATATCAGTCCAGAATGTCCGTCATAGTGGCGAGCATAACCGCCTTGATCGTATGCATACGGTTCTCCGCCTCATCGAACACGACGGAGGCCGAGCTGCGGAACACTTCGTCCGAAACCTCCATCTCCCGAAGGCCGTACGTTTCAAAGACGGACTTGCCGACCGACGTCTCCAGATCGTGGAACGACGGCAGGCAATGCAAAAACTTCACATCCGGGTTCTTGGTCCGCGCCATCAGATCCGCGTCCACACGATACGGCTCGAGCAGGGCGATACGCTCGGCATAGTGTGCTTCCTCCCCCATCGAAACCCATACGTCGGTATAAATCACATCGGCGCCGCATACGTCGTCTCGGTTCTCGGTCAGCGTGATCGAACCGCCCGTCGTTTCGCAAAGATGACGCATCCGCTCCACGAGCGCTTCGGACGGGAACAGGGATCTCGGCGCAAGCGCGGTAAAATGCATCCCCATCTTTGCGCAGCCGATCATCAGGCTGTTGCCCATATTGTTGCGCGCGTCACCGACAAACACGAACCGAACTTCGGAAAGCGGCTTTTTGACGTGCTCGGTAATCGTTAGAAGGTCGGCAAGCACCTGCGTCGGATGATACAGGTCGGTCAATCCGTTCCAGACCGGAACGCCCGAATGCTTGGCCAGAAGCTCGACCGTCTCCTGTGAAAAGCCGCGGAACTCGATCCCGTCATAGAACCGCCCGAGCACCTTTGCGGTATCCTCCAGCGACTCCTTTTTGCCCATCTGGGAGTTGGAGAGAAACGTGACGCGCGCTCCCTCGTCGTACCCGGCGGTTTCAAACGCGCAGCGCGTGCGCGTGCTCGTCTTTTCGAACAGCAGCACGATGTTCTTGTGCCGGAGCCGCTCGGGAAAAATCCCCTGCTTTTTTTCTTCCTTCACCTGTGCCGCAAGGCGCAGCAGCGCACGAATCTCCTCCGGCGTATAGTCCAGCAGCGTCAGAAAACTTCTTCCTTTCATCGTCTCACCTCTTCTGTTTTTCATGCGAAATTCGTCTAATGGCAGTATACCACACCGGCTCCGAAAAATGAAGAGCCAAATTCTCCGCAGGCTCTTGCCGAAACGCCTCCAATCCGGGCGTTTTGCTTGACAAGCCGCTTTGTTTTCGCTATAAATAACAGTAGGGAAGGTTGTCCGCTTTGCGGCACTTTCGAATCGATTGATGGGAGGTTTTATCATGCAGAAGAAGGTCTTTGCGATTCTGCTTGCCGTTCTGATGCTTTTGACTGCGCTGCCGACCTTTGCCGCTTCGGCGGTCTCTTCGGATGCGGAGTGCTTCAATTCTCCGGACGGGAAGCATCATTATATTGCACGGGTGACCAAGCAGCCGACTTGTACCGAACCGGGCACCGCTGTTTACCATTGTCAATACTGCCGTGATGAATACGCCGGAACCATCCCCGCGCTCGGCCACGATTGGGGAGAATGGACCGGCAAGATGCCGACCTGTACCGAAGGCAGCTACCGTACACGCGTCTGCCTCCGCGATCCGAGCCACGTTGAGTATCAGATCCTTTCCGCGCTCGGTCACAACTTCGGAGAATGGTACGTCGTAAAGGCGCCGACCGAAACCGAAGAGGGCATTGAGGAGCATAAGTGCACCCGCTGCGGTCTCACCGAACAACGGCCGATTCCGCCGCTCGGTCAGCCGGACCCCGTTCCCAATCCCGATCCGGATCCCGATCCCGTTCCGAAAGAGGAGTATGCGCTCACGATGTTCGTGACGCAGGTCGATCCCGTCGGAGATGTTTTTTCGATTGACGAGATTCTCGACTATGACCACGGTGGATTGTTCCTGACCTACAATGCCTCGGTCATGAACACCGGTAAAAATGCGGTGTACTTCCGTGAATTCAACGTCGGACCCGATGAATGGCTCTGGACGTTGGAGACGCCGGTTCTGCTGCAGCCCGGCGAATCCTATCCGTTTGAGATCCGCCGGATCGTGCTCGACTGGCACATCATCGATGGCTCCGCTTCGGAAAAATACGACGGGCTGATCGAATACAACTACTATGCCTACGGCGAAACGGAGGACGCGGAGCGCGTTTGCAAGTCGAATGAGATTCCGTTCCAATATCATATCGCCTCCGGTTTTACGGATTGGACGCCCGATCCGTCGGAAGTTTCGATCGTTAAGGCGGTCGTCAGCGAGAGCGCGGACCCGATGGGCTATCAGCTCGGGGAATGGATCACGTATGAAATCACCGTCCGCAACACCGGGACCGTCGATATTAAGGACATCGATCTCTATGACTCTTTGCTGGGATCGGAACCGATCGCCACGATCGACGAGCTGCTCGTAGGCGAGCCCGGGAAAACGATTTCCGGTATCCAGTATCAGGTCACGCCGAACGATATCATCAACGGATACGTTTCCAACGAAGCGTTGGCCGTATGGATCGATCCGGTCACGGGCGAGGAGCAGCATTACGGCTCGCTTCCCGTCGTGGTTCCGACGATCCCGAAGACCGATCTGTTGGTGACCAAGATGGTGCTCAACGCTCCGCCGGACGGCCGCATGTTCTTCACCGAGGGCGATGAGATCATCTATCAGATCACCGTTCAGAACAATTCGCCGTCGCACCTGACGGATGTTTGGGTAACGGATCCGCTGATCCCGACCGAGGATGAAACCGGAAGGCTGAAGCATTATGACGATCTCGGTCCGGGCGAAGGCGATACGTTCGATTATCCGTATACCGTGACGCTCTGGGACTGCGTCTTCGAGGATCTGACCAACATCGCGTATGTAACCGGCTTTGATGAGCTCGGTATCGGGCAGGTGTATCCGAGCAACCCCGTAACCGTTCCGACCCGAGCGATCAGCGATCCGCCGTTTGGCGTGATTTCCGATCTTGCGATCACCAAAGAGGTGACCAACCTGCCGAAAGAAGGGGATTTCTTCACCGAGGGCGAAACGATCGAATATGAAATCACCGTTGAGAATACCGGTGAGACCGTGATCGAAGAGGGCGTCGTCACCGATTCCCTGAAGACGGAAAACGGCGGAGAGCTCGGCTCCTTCGAGAATCTCGCGCCGATGGACAAACGCACCTACAAATTCAGCCACGTCGTGACCGCGCAGGATGTGCATGATCTCGAAGTCGTCAATACCGCCTACTGCGTCTATCATTACCCGGGTTCGATGAATTACTACGCGAAATCCACGGTGCGCAGCAAGACGGGCGGCGATATCACCGGCGAAGTCACCCCGCCGAGTCCGGGCAAGGAAACGCACTGCGAACGTGTGCTGACCGGCAAAGGTCCGATGGCTGCGACCTATACGCTGACGTATTGCCCGGATCACGCCGAAGTCGCCCAGGAGGTTGCCGCGCTGATTGCCGAGGCGGAAAACACGAGCGAAGCCGCGCTGCTCGAAGCCTGGACAAAAGCACAGGCGCTTTGGAAGCAGGAAGCCGATGAGCTGTACGAGGAAGCGCTTGCCTTAGCATCCAGCGAACGCAAGTCCGCACTGGCGGAGGATCGGATCGCGCAATATGCGTATCTCGAAGGCATGCCCGCCATGCTGACCGGCACTTACGGCGTCGAGCCGTACCGCGCGGCGCAGCTTTGCGCAGAAGCGTGGATGAATCTGTGCGCCGACCTTTGCGATCTTATGAATACCGCTCCGGAGGTACGCAAGAACAGCGTATACAGCCCGCATGAAACGCTGACCGAAACGGCGGATCTGGAATCCTGCGGCCATGTCGTCACCGAAGTGAAGGAAGACGGAGCAGTCTATGCCGAGCTGATGTGCACCGAGCACGCAAACGTCGAAGCCGCCGCGCAGAAACTCGTTTCGGAAGCGACCGGAATCGCCGCGCAAGAACGCGCATGGCGGCGCGTCCAGAGCCTGTGGCTTGCCGTGCTGAACCGTGAAACGAACGCTCGTTACAAGGCCGCCGAAGAAACGGCGCGCGCCGACATTGTGTTGGTCCGCAAGCAGTTCGATCAGATGATCGGCGCGCGGCTTGCGCTTCTGAACCTGTTGTATGAAGCGCGTCCCGCATATGCCGCAGAGCAGATCGCCCAGATGCTTTCCGATCAGGTGATCACCGTTTGCGCGTTGAACCATTGATGCCGAAATTTGTTTTCAGCCGGGTCGCATCTGCGGCCCGGTTTTTGCTTGCTTTTTTTCCGGCAGTTTCGTATAATACGGGTAACGAATGAACGAATCGAAAGGAGCCAGATGCATGCTTTACGAATATCCGTTGCAAACCGGCAAGGAAGGCTTTATCGACATTACCGACAAAGTGCGTGACGCGGTCCGCCAGAGCGGCGTGTTTGACGGGATGGCGACCGTATACTGCCCGCATACAACCGCCGGAATCACCATCAATGAAAATACCGATCCGGACGTCGTCAACGACCTGCTGCTCGCGCTGAACGAAACATATCCCGACCGTCCCGAATTCCGCCACGCGGAGGGCAACAGCGCGGCACACCTCAAGGCGAGCGTAATCGGCAGCAGTGTGACCGTGATGATTGACGACGGCAACCTCGTGCTCGGCCGCTGGCAGGGCATCTATTTCACCGAGTTCGACGGCCCGCGCCGCAGACGGTTTTCCGTCAAAATCATCGGGCAGCAGCGGTAAGGAGGTTCTATGAGAGCATACGAACGGTTACAGAAATACGTCGTCGTGCATACGACGAGCGATGAGTTTTCCGGTACGCATCCTTCCACGATGCGGCAGTTCGACCTTGCGACGCTTCTGGTCGAGGAGCTGAAATCGCTTGGCGTTTCGGATGCGCGCGTGGACGATAAGTGCTATGTTTACGGCTCCCTCCCCGCAACGGAAGGGTATGAAAACGCAGTGCGCCTCGGTCTAATTGCGCATATGGATACCGCTCCGGATTGCAGCGGCGAACACGTGAAGCCGATTCTGCACCCGAATTATGACGGGAAGGATCTCGTGCTGCCGAGCGGACGCGTCCTGGACGTTGCGAGCTTTCCGCACCTGCCTTCGCTTGCGGGACGCACACTGATCACGTCCGACGGAACGACGCTGCTCGGCGCCGATGACAAGGCGGGCGTTGCGGAAATTATGACCGCAATTGAGCGGATTCAATCGGAACGGATTCCGCACGGTAAGCTCTCGATCGCGTTTACGCCGGACGAGGAGATCGGCGAAGGCGCGGATTTCTTTGACGTCGCGGCGTTCGGCGCAGACTACGCGTATACGATGGACGGCGGCCCGGAAGGCGAGCTCGAATATGAGAACTTCAATGCAGCTGCCGCGGTCTTTTCCATCAAAGGCTTTTCAGTGCATCCCGGCAGCGCGAAAGATGTTATGATCAACGCGTTGCTCGTCGCCTGCCAGATCAATTCGCTGCTCCCGGCGTGCGATACGCCGCGCTGCACCGAGGAATATGAGGGCTTTTACCATATCACACGGCTCGGCGGCACCATCGAGCAGGCGGAGATTGCGTACATCGTGCGCGACCACAGCTTTGCCTGCTATGAGGGACGGCTCGCTACGCTGCGGCACATTGAGAAAACGCTGAACGAAATGTACGGTGCCGGAACGGTGACGCTTACCATCAAGGAGCAGTACCGCAACATGAAAGAGAAGATCGCGCCCTGCATGCATCTGATCGAGAACGCCGAAGCAGCCGCTAAGGAGGCCGGCATCGAACCGAAGGTCGTCGCAATCCGCGGCGGCACGGACGGCGCGCGCCTCAGCTATATGGGGCTGCCGTGTCCGAATCTCGGCACCGGCGGCTACGCCTTCCACGGTCCCTGCGAACACATCACCGTCGAAGGTATGGACCGCGCAACGGACATGCTGCTGTGCCTGATCAAGCGCTACTCCGCAAGATCCCGCGAAGATTGACAAAACTCGTCCTTTTCCGAATCACCGGAAAGGGACGATTTTTTTGCAGAGGGCTTGCAGATTTGTAAAGATGTGGTAAAATAAAGAAAAACTGTGAGGTGATCGTATGCAGGCTACCGATTTGTCGCGGATGATCCTTGCCGCGCGGGACGGCGAGGCGACGCTCGTCATCAAAAACGCGCGCGTGATCAATGTCTTCACAAACGAAATCGTCGATGCGGACGTCGCTATGAACGGCGATACCATCATCGGCGTCGGTTCGTTCTCGGGAGAGCACGAGTACGACGCGGCAGGCGCATACCTTGCGCCGGGCTTTATCGACGCGCACGTTCACATCGAAAGCTCAATGGTCACCCCCGCCTCCTTTGCGCGCGTCATTCTGCCGAAAGGTACGACGACGATCATCGCCGATCCGCACGAGATCGCGAACGTTGCCGGAACCGTCGGTTTGGAATCCATCTATCGCCAATCGGCCGATCTTCCGCTGCAAGTGCTGTTTATGCTGCCGAGCTGCGTTCCTTCGACCCCGTTTGAGCACAGCGGCGCAACGCTGACGGCTGTGGACTTCATTCCGTTCATGCAAAAGAAGAGCCGCGTGCTCGGTCTCGGCGAAGTCATGGATTACGTTTCAACCGTGAATGCCGACCCGCAATTGGTCGAAAAGCTCAAGTTGTTCTTCAACCGTCCGGTGGACGGGCATGCGCCGCTGCTTTCGGGGCGCGATCTGAACGCGTATTGTATCGCGGGGCCGCGCACCGACCACGAATGCTCGAATTTTGCCGAGCTGAAGGAGAAGCTGCGCAACGGCATGGCGATTCTGATCCGCATCGGTTCGGCGGCGAACGGCGTACAGGAGATGCTCGATGGGATCGTTTCGGAGCATTTGCCGACCGATTCGATCTGCTTCTGTACCGACGACAAACACATCGAAAACATCCTGCGCGAAGGACACATCAATTACATTATCAACGCCGCGATCCGCAGCGGCATCGCTCCGATTGAGGCGATCCGCATGGCAACGCTGAACACGGCGCGCGCATTCGGGCTTCCGCGGACCGGCGCAATCGCCCCGGGGTTCCGCGCGGATATGGTGCTGTTTGACAGTCTGGCCGACGTGCAGCCGAAAGCTGTCTTCACCTGCGGCACGCTCTACGATCCGGATGCGCCGATCAAGGTGCGTCCCGTTCCGGAAGAGATTTATGATACCGTGCATCCGGCCCCGGTCACGCTCGCTTCGCTTCGGCTTCCGGTCAAGCGCAACCCGATGCCGGTCATTCAGACGGTGCCGCACCAGCTTGTGACCAAACGCGTCGAACGGACCGTGCCGATCGGCGCTGACGGATTCTTTGCGCCGAACGGTTCGCTCAATAAGCTTGCGGTGATCGAACGGCACCACGCGACCGGGCACATCGGGCTCGGCATCGTTGAGGGATTGAACATCCATGGCGGCGCGGTTGCTTCGACCGTGGCGCACGACTCGCACAACATCGTCGTCGCGGGGGATAACGATGCGGATATGCTTTGTGCCGTTGAAACCCTGATCGCGTGCCGCGGCGGATACTGCGTCGTCGCAAACGGCGAGGTAAAGGCGTGCCTGCCGCTGCCGATTGCCGGCCTGATGACCGACGCGCCCGTGGAAGACGTTCTTGGCGGCCAGCGCACTCTGCTCGATGCGGCGCATGCGCTCGGTTGTACCGACGAGGCCGATCCGCTCGTTCTGCTGTCGTTCCTGGCGCTGCCGGTGATCCCCGAAATCCGGATGACGGACGTCGGCTTGTTCGACGTTACGACCATGTCGTTCCTGGATTGATCCGTTTTTTCCGCTCCGGCTCGCTTTTGCCGGAGCATTTTTTTGCATTGCGAAATGTTTTGACAGAATCGAAAAAGCGTGGTATTCTGTAAGTTGAAATTGTTTCTGTGAATCGGAGGATTTTCATGCGGATTGTTATCGTCGGATGCGGCAAAGTCGGCTTGACGCTTGCTGTTAAGCTGCGCGAAGAAGGGCACGAGATTACGGTCATCGACAGCAACGAAAAGGTCATCGAACAGGTTTCCAACACCGTCGATGTGATCGGCTACGTCGGCAACGGCGCGGTGTATTCCGTTCTGGAAGAGGCGGCCGTCCGCGGCGCGGATCTGCTGCTTGCCGTGACCGCTTCCGATGAAATCAACCTGTTGACGTGTCTCGTCGCCAATCGCCTTTCCGTACAGCGCACGATTGCGCGCGTCCGCAACCCCGAATATGCGGAGAACGCCGCGCTGTTTCACGATTCGTTCGGCGTCGCTATGACGCTGAACCCCGAGCGGCAGCTCGCGCAGGAGATCGCCCGGATTCTTCGCTTTCCGAGCGCGACGCGTGTGGAGCTGTTTGCGCGCGGGCGAGCGGAGCTCGTTTCCTGTCATCTTCCCTCCGGAAATCCCGCAGTCGGTCTCAAGCTGTATGAGCTTCCGCAGAAGCTCGGTGTAAAGGTGCTCGTTTGCGCGGTGCAGCGGGGCGGCGAGGCAATCATCCCCTCCGGCGGCTTTGAACTGGAAGCGGAAGATGAGCTGTATATGACCGGCGCGCCGAGAGAGGTTGAAAAAGCATTCCGCAAGCTCGGCATGCTCCTAAACCCCATCAAAAACGTGTTGATCACCGGCGGCGGAAAGGTAACGTATTATCTTGCGCAGGCGCTGTCCGACCGATTCCGTGTGAAGATTATCGAGCGCAACGCCGCGCGAGCGCAGGAGCTCGCCGAAGCGCTGCCGAATGCGGTCGTTCTGCTCGGCGACGCGGCGGATCATGAATTGCTCACCGAAGAGGGACTGAAGGACGCCGACGCATTCGTTGCCATGACCGGATTGGACGAGGGAAACATCCTCTCCTCCATGTACGCAAAGCAGTCCGGCGTTTCCAAGGTCATCTGCAAGGTAAATACCGACCATCTGAAGGCGCTCACGCGCGCCGCAGGCATTGACTCGATTGTATCTTCGAAAAACGTAACGGCGAATACGATCGTTCGCGTCGTGCGGGCATACGCCGCGGGCGCAAGCGAGGAGGATAACGTGCGCGCCCTGTACCGCATTGCGGACGATCGCGCCGAAATGATCGAGTTTGCCGCCACCGCCGATATGACGCGGTTGATCGGCATCCCGCTCAAGGACCTCAAACTGAAAAAGGACATTCTGATCTCCTGCATCGTTCGCAAGAACCGCGCAATCATTCCCGGCGGCGCGGATGTGATCGAACCGAACGACCGCGTGCTCGTCTGCACGGCAGGACAGCGGCTGTCCGAGCTCGGCGGCATTCTGGAGGGCTGACATGAACCTGAGAATGATCGCCAAAACGATCGGCCAGATTCTGCTCGCGGAAGCCGCGCTGATGCTCCCTTCCGTCCTGGTCGGACTGATTTACGGGGAGACGGAAACGTGGGTCTTTTTGCCCGCAATCGGCATTCTGCTCGCCGTCGGCTGCGTCTGTCTGCTGTTCAAGCCGGTCAGCACTGAAATCTTTGCGCGGGACGGATACTTTATCGTCGCGGCCGCGTGGATTCTGCTGTCCGTGTTCGGCGCGCTGCCGTTTTTGTTCTCTGGAAAATTCCCGTCGTTTTGGGACTGCCTCTTTGAAATCGCATCCGGATTCTCCACGACCGGCGCATCCATTGTCACCGACATCGACGCGCTGCCGAAATGCATCCTGTTCTGGCGCAGCTTCAGCCATTGGATCGGCGGCATGGGCGTGCTGATGTTCGTG
>ONLX01000074.1 GCA_900318765.1 uncultured Eubacteriales bacterium | reverse complement strand
GTGACCTGCCGAAGCGCCGTGCAGCTTTCGAGCGCGGAAATGTCGGTAAGATGCTCAAGCCCCTCGATATACACGCGCCGCAGGCTTGTATGCTCCTCCAAGCCGTGCAGATTGCGTACGCCCTTCGTGTTCCAAAGCTCGAGTTCCTCGAGGTTCTTTGCGTTACTTAGCCATGAAAGATCGTTCAGCGCTTCGTTGTGCAGATCGACGTATCGGAGACTTGTGTTGTCCGCAAGCGCAGAGCAGTCGCGAAGATCCTCGCTCTGATAGCCAATAAACAGCCGCGTCAGATACGAATGATCCTGCAGCCCGCCAAGGCTTCGAAGGTCGGGCAGGTTTACAAGCTCCAGTTCGCGCAGCTTCTTGCAGCCGGAAAGGCAGTCAAGATCGGTCAAAGGAAGGCTGTCGAGCGTAACGTTGGTCAGATCCGGGCAGTTTTTGAGTCCCGAAAGGTCAACCGAACGCGCAGAGCTGTCCGTGTCGATCCAAAGGCTTGTCATGCTCGGCGGACCGAACGAACTGAGATTCGCAGGAATCGGATCGAACAGCATCAGGTTGACGCTGCGAAGACGCGCACAGTCGGACAGCGGCGAAAAATCGGTCAGCGCGTTTCCGGAATAGCCGAAATTGCCGATTGCGGTGTTCCTAAGCCCCTCGATGTCCGTAATGTCGCAGTCGAGCAGCTCCACATTGTCGAGGCTTTCGAGAACGGACAGATCGGGGAGCGTTCCTTTTACGCGCACGAGCGTGATCATCTTCACGTTCTTCATGTAGCGCAGAAAGTCAAGATCGTTCCATTCCGCCGTCTCGATCTCGTGACCGTCCTCGTTGCTGTACCAATGCCGAACGCCTTCCTCCTCGGTACGGCTTGCAAAATACTCCGCGCCGACGCCTGCCAAACCCTGCTGTGCAACCCAGCCTTCGGAGCCGTCAAAGTAGTGCAGCTGATCGCCCATAATGATCAGCTCATGCACCTTTTCGAGATCCTCGGGAAGAAGCCCGGCTTCGGAGGGAATGATCGGCTCTGCCGTCGGTTCCGGAACGCTATCCGAACCGCTTGTCTGCTTTGCGGGCAACAGACGTGTGATTAAAAAAATCACTCCAGCCAGAATCAGCAAAGCCGCAATGCCCAAAATGAGGATCGGCAGCGGATTCTTTTTCCCCTCAAAGGGCTTTGCGGTCGCGATGCGCTCCGCAAGTTCATCGCCGGAGTAACGCTCGGCAAAGATCGTGTTGCGCGAATAAAGCGCGTTCTCAAGCACCTTAGGCGCTTTCGATCCGTCTAAGTTCACCGGGACTGCTTCCACGCCGTTTGCGTCGCTTGCGAAGAACGTTTCCAAAAGGGCCGGATCGTCCTGAATACGCTTCGAAAGGAACAACAGCATCACGCCCGCTTTGTTCGGCGTTTCGCTTTCCTTCGCGATCGGAAAGCCCTTCGCTTTCAGCGCGTCGAGAATCGGCGCGACGTGCTCCTTGTCGGCGCTTGCAAAGAGGGGAAACAGCTTCTTTTTTCGGTACGTCACCTTTGCCATGGTCAACCTCCTTTGGATGGGCTACGGTACTAATATGACGTCAAACGCCGCGTCGTCCGGGAACGACAGCGGCAGCATATCGATACTCACGGTCACGGTTTTCAGCGTTGGCTGCGCCGTCAGTTCGGTTAGATCGAGTACATTGCTGTGCTCAAGATGCAGAATTTGAAGGCTCGGAAGGACCGGCAGCGTGGAAAGGTCTGTATTCTCGCATCCTGCTATGCTTAGTTCGTTTAACAGCACAAGCCGTTCGAGCGCCTCAAGCGATTGGACAGGCTGCATGACCAGAGAAAGCTTCGCAAGATACGGTATGCGCCCGATCACCGAAAGATCCGAAACGGGACCGGTGATCGGTTTTGCGGAATTGACCGAATACGTTCCGTCGAGATACGTTACATCGGACAGATCCTCAAGCACCATCGTTCCGCAAAAGTGCAGTTCTGTTACCCCGCCGAGATCGGAGAGCGTGATGTCCCCATCAGGACGGTTCAGCGCATTGCGCACCGCGGTCTCCTGCTTTGTATCGGGGAAGGTGACCTTCTCCAGCTCCGGAATATACGGCGTTGCCGTCGGCGTCAGTGTATCGCTTGGTGTAGGCGATGCGCTCGGGTTCAAGCCGGAAGCGGAAGGGGATGGAGGAGCGGGAAGGAAATAGCTGTCCAACCTTCCCGAAACAAGCGCATACAATCCCGTCGCTGCGGCGGAAAACAGCAGCAGCGCAAACACAAGCGCCAACCAGTCGAACCGCATGTTTTCAAACGGTTTCCGATAGTAGGCCCGCGTGATGCGTTTGCAGGAGAGAACGGTTTCGGCACGCGTTCTTGCGTCGTCCGAGGACGATAGGATCGTGCCGCGAAGCAACAACTTTCGCCATTCCTCATCGGGCTGTGTCTCTTTGAGTGGGAGGATGAATAAAGGCTTATTCAAAGCAAGCGATGCCTGAATCTCGCTGCGGCAGTTGGGCGATGCCAACGCAGCTTCGGAGACGAAGAACAATACCATCGAACAGGACTGCATATGTTCTTCGATGTTTTTCGGCCAGTCGCTTCCTGCCGGGATGCCTTCATCATACCACAATCGCAGTTTTCGGCTGTGAAGCAGCGTGATGGTCTCAAGGACCTCTCTGGAATCGCGGTGCGAATAGCTGATGAACAGGTAGGGTCGTTTTCCCTCATACGGCTTGAAGTAGTCGCTCATTGCGCGCCCCCTTTCAGCACGATTTCGTACTGTTCCAAAAGAGCACTCGCTTCGTTTGCGCTTGCTTGATCCAGTTCAATGCGGGAAAGGTTGGGGAGCAGAGCAAATTCATCCGTGTTGTTCGGTAAAACGGTAAGGGACAGCGTTGTAACAGTCCGCAATGAATCTTCGGTGATCGGACCGCCGCCCAGCGCTTCGCGTACCGCTGCCGTCAGATATTCATCGGAAAAGAAGACCGTATCGGTCGTCTGCACGATCGAAGGCTTGCGCACCTGTCGGAACAAAAATGCTGCTCCTATAAGAAGAATCGCAACGGCAAAGATGATGTATGCGAATCGGAAAAGTCGATTATTTTGAATGGCATTTGCAGGTCCGATCAATTCCTGCGAAAAACCATCCGCACGCAGCAAAGCCGTTTCCAACGCATCGGTCCCATGCGCCTGGATGTGGATCGCGCGTGAATCTAAGCCCATCGAAAGCTTACTTTCAGCATCGTCTGTATCGATGCTGATAATCGGGATGTTCTTTTCCTGGCAAACGAGTACCGCGCTCTTTGCGGTGTGATCCATACGGGTTGCTTTGGTTTGATACAGGACCACAAGTCGAGCCTTTAACATGCGCGTGTCTCGTTCTTTCCGTTCTGCAACGGTGGAGGCATTTCCGATGGGGTACCAAATGCGGAAGCCGCGTTCATACAGACGTTGGAACAGCGGCCGCAGCCGACCTGCGTCCGAGTTGGAAAAACAAAAATAGAGAAACGGCTGGTCGCCCAAATAAGGCGGAAATAGCTCCGCAAAGTTTGCCATCGGCGCCTCCAGATCAACGTAGTATTCAGATAGGAAATGCCGCATTTGATTTCTATAATATATCATATCTGCATTTAGGCGGTTCGTCAATCATAACCGGCTAAAAAGTTAGAAATTTAGGAAAAAATCCGGTTTTCAAGACCCTCCGGGATCATTCGGAATCATCTTCGGAACAATAAATCACCTCCGATCCAAATGATCGGAGGCGAAATAATTTCGTTCATTTATTGGTTCATCAGCTTTGCACCGGCGTTCCATGCTTTGCCGACCTTTTCGCCGACGGTAAAGTAACCGTTGCGGAACTGGTCAAAGAGGATCGCATTGAGCTTTTCCGGCTCAACCTTGTCCTTTTCATTGAGCACGGTTTCGTCTGCCTTGACGTTGACGATCTTGCCTACGATACCGTCCACATAGTCGCTGTGGAGGAACTCCAACAGCTCGCATTCCATCACAAGCGGGAATTCCTCAATGATCGGCGCGTGGACCTTGTCACTCTTTACCGCATGATATCCCGTGCGCTCGAACTTATCGTCGATCTTGTTGCCGGAGGCGATGCCGAAAAAGTCCGCAACGTCCATGTGCGCCCGATCCGCGAGTGCTACGGTAAACGCCTTGCTCTCCTGAATGTTCAACCAGGTACGCTTGCCTTCGCCGATGAAGAGGATGATCTTGTCCTCATCACAGATCTGTCCCCAGGCAACGTTCATTACGTTGACCTTTTCGTTCTTGTCATATGCCGCCACCATCAGCACCGGCATCGGGTACACGGCAGGGAGTACGCCCAAATCTTTTTTCATATCAGTTCTTTCCTTTCTTTGATTTGCTGTTTTCGTCACAAAAATACCACCAACGGTAGTTTTCCGGATTCGGCGCGGGGTCCTTCGCAAACGGGACTGCGCAGCGGAACGCGTACAGCACGCATTTGTCGAGCGGACCGCCCTCCTTCAAACACGCCCGCACATACAGTTCGTCAGGATCGGCATTTTTCAACGCCTCGAGTGAGCCGTAGCCAAGCTCTGTGAGTTCCTGTTCCTTCTTTGCCCCAATTCCGGGATCCAATCTGAGATTTCCCATTTACAGTACCTCCGTAAAGTCCTCAATCTTTCGATAAACGTTGTGCCATGGCGCATACGGAACGCTGTCTTCCGATGCATAGCCTATCGGAAGCAGACAGATCGGCTTGATATACGATGGCAAATGGAATGCTTTCGCCACTGCCTGTGCATCGAACAGTCGTACCCATACGGAACCTAAGCCGAGCTCCCATGCTTCGAGCATCATATGCGTGCAGACAATACTGCAATCCATCTCGCCGGAGCTGTAACCGTGCTCAGTCCGGCTTTTCCAGGTCAACCGCTCGTCGCTGCAGATGAAAAAAACGAGCGGCGCACCGTAGATGCAGCGGCACAGACGATTGATCTTCTCCAATGCCTCCGGGCTTTTCAGCACATAGATCTTCTGCGGCTGATAGTTGACTGCGGTCGGCGCAAGCTGCGCCGCCTCCAGGATCAGATCGATCTTCTCCTGCTCCACGGGTCGATCCGCATAGGAACGAACCGAATACCGTTCTTTCGCCAGTTCCCAAAAGCTCATATCATCTCGCCTCTTGACAAATGTGATTCTATGCCTATAATTATAGCAGGAACATTCAAGAACGCAAGAACGCACTTTATTGTTATATACTATCTAAAAGTATAGTAAGGAGCATCCGATGAATT
>ONLX01000135.1 GCA_900318765.1 uncultured Eubacteriales bacterium | reverse complement strand
CTGCCGTATATGTGGGGCACGGTCGGCATTCTGTACAACACGACGATGGTTGACGACGAGGTCGACAGCTGGGGCATCCTCTGGGACGAGAAGTATTCCGGCCAGATCTGGATGTATGACAGCGTGCGCGATACGATCGGCATCACCTTAAAGTACCTCGGGTACGATCTGAACACCCGCAGCGAAGAGGAAGTTGCCGCCGCGCGCGATAAGCTGATCGAGCAGGCGCCGCTCCGCAAGGGCTTCGGGACCGACAATATGCGTACCGCCATGATCAACGGCAAGGGCGCGCTCGCGGTGATCTATTCGGGCGACGCGTTTGCCGCGATGGATGAGAACGAAGACCTCGCGTACGCGGTCCCGATGGAGGGCAGCAACGTCTGGTATGACAACGTGGTCATTCCGAAGAACGCCAAGAACGTCGAAGCGGCTCACGCGATGATCAACTTCCTGAACGACGGCAACGTCGCCGCGAGAAACACCGAATACATCTGCTATTCCACGCCGAACGCGGCGGCCATGGAGCGGCTCGATGCCGAATTCACCGAGGACGAAACGTACAATCCGCCCAAAGCGGTGTTGGATCGCTGCGAAGTGTTCCATGACCTGGGCGACTTCGTCGAAGTCTTCAACGCCGCATGGAGCAAGATCAAGTCTGCGAACTGACGCGGGGTACGCTGTATGAAAGAATTGCTTTCCTATCTGGAAGCGCTGATGGCGATCGACAGCACCACCGGCTTCTTCACCGAAAAGGACAATTATTTGATGGCGTTTGCCAAGCAGCGCGGCATCATGGCCGTTCGGCTCAACAAGGGCGGCGTGCGGTTCGATTTCGGCGGGGAAGGGAACCCGGTCTGCCTGACCGCGCATGCGGATGAGATCGGGCTCATGGTGCGCTGGATCGAGCCGGACGGTCGGCTGCGGCTCGAAAAGGTCGGCGGTCTGCATGAGTTCTACGCGATCGACTGGAACTGCAACGTTTACGCCCGCTCCGGCAAGGTGTATACCGGCACGGTGCGCCGGAAAAATCCCGGCGTGCACGTGATGAGCGATCGGGAGCGCGATACGCTCCCGCGGTACGATACGGACGTTGTGCTGACGCTCGATGAGAACGTGCGTTCGCGCGCGGACGTTGAGACGCTCGGCATCACCGTGGGCGACTGTGTGAGCCCGGAAGCGCGGTATTGCGTGACGCCGTCCGGCTATGTGAAGAGCCGGTATCTCGACGATCAGGCGTGCGTGGCGACGCTGCTGCGCCTTGCGGACGAGATCGCAAGCGGCGCGGTGCAGCCAAAGCGCAAGGTCTCGATGCTGTTCGCAGAGTATGAGGAGATCGGTCACGGCGGCTCCTGCGGGATTCCCGAGGACACGCGTGATTTCATTGCGCTCGATATCGGCGTCTGCGGAACCGATCACGATTCCGATGAGCACAAGCTCTCGATCGGCGTCAAGGACGCGTCGTTCCCGTACCATACGGTGCTGACGAACGAGCTCGTCGAGCTCTGCAAGGCGAATGCGATCCCGTACGCGCTGGATATGTTCGTTCCGCACTACGGGTCGGACGGCAACTGCGCTCTGCGCGCAGGGTACGACGTGCGCCATGCGCTGATCGGCCCCGGCGTACTGGAAACGCACGGCTATGAGCGCACGCATCTCGACGCGCTGCAGGCAACGCTGGACCTGTGCCGCGCAATCGTGCAGGTCGAGCAGTGACCCTTCCGATCGGAACGAATCCCCAAAAGAGAAAAAACAGAACAGCCGGTTCAACGCCGGCTGTTCGATTATTCTTCCGTCAATTTGCGGCGGTGGGGGCGGTCACCGTTCCGAGGAACAGCACCGTGCCGTCGTACGATTCGATGCAGAAGAGGAACGGACGGGTCAGATGGAAGTCGATCTCGGGCAGCTCCGCGGGCATGGCCATGCCCTCCACAGAGGCAATCAGCGTGAACGCCGCGGCTTCAACGCCCTTTTCATCGACGCCGATGTACGAGCCCTGCAGCACCTTTGAGAGGACCGCGCCTGCTTCTGAGATGCCGGTAAAGTCCGACTGCATCGGGTCGAACGCGGTTCGAAGCCCGAGCGCCTCGAGCGTATCGCCAAGGTCGAGCTGATCCTCAAATCGGAATTTCGGAATCCGCACGTCCACGTGCGCGTTGATCGATTCGCCGCTGTACAAAAGCGTGTGAAGCTGTTCGGGCGTACCGAGGAGCGTGGCAAGCGGCGTCTCTTCGTCCGGCAGCACGAAGGTCATGCGGCCTACGCGTAAAAGCGGCAGACTGTACCGCAAGAACCCCTCGCCGCGGACGATGTAGGTATCGTCGTCGTAGCGATGCATGTACGAAACGGTCGATTCGGTCGGGCCGTAAAACGGACCGGGCTGGGTCGCGCCCTCGTAAAACTCGTCGCGCCATGCGTCCTTCAGGTAGATCGTGTTGATCAGAACGGCGACCGTGTTCGGGTCGAAGTCCGTTGCCTCGGGCGACAGCGTGATCTTCTCGTGCGTCTGAACGCGGATCCAGTCCGCGATCTGGGCGGCGGTTTCTTTCGTTCCGAACCGGACCGTGTTCACCTCCGAACGGTACAGATCCGAAAGCGACTTGCAGAACGCCTCGCGGGTCGGGGCGTTTTCGCGCACCCAGAGCGAGTCGGCCAGGATCAGCGAGCTGTCCTCCTCCTCCACCGAGAGCGATTCGAGCATTGCGCCGCAAACGCCGCGCAGCTCCTCGATCGAAGCGCATCCGAGCAGGGCGAGCAGCTCCGCCTTCGTTGCGCCCTCGGCGCCCTCGGTGACCATCGCAAGCGCGAGATACACGCTCACCGGCGAGAGGTTGCGGTTCTTTGTCCCGTCGATCAGCGCGGCCGAGAGGATGTCGCAAAAATCGGCGTATCCGTTCACGACCGGAAGCGCGGCGGGCGGGTTTGAGGGCGTTTCGGGCTCAGCATTCGGAGCGGGGCTCGGGTCGGACGCCGCCGGAAGCGGCGTGGGGGACGCGGCGCAGCCGCAAAGCATCAGGGATGCAAAGAGCAAACAAAGCAAGCGTTTCATAAGCAGGCTCCTTTCTTTTACCCATTATACCACGGATCGCGCCGATCGGTTGCACCGTTTTGCGGCTTGCCCGGTTTTTCGAATTGTTTTGGGGGTAGCGCGGCGGCGGAATGTATGGTATAATCCAATCAATCGATTCGAAATGAATCGCAGGAGGTATGGGATGAAACGGCGGATGCTTTGGCTGCTGATAGGATTGCTGACGGTTGGCTGCACGGCTGTTCCGACGAGCGGCCCGGCGGCGGTGACCGCGCAGCCGATCGAGCAGGTTGTTACGGTGCAGGTGACCCTGGAGCCGACGGCGCTCCCCACCCCGATTCCGACGCCGACCGCTTCGCCGACGCCGTCCCCCACGCCGACGCCCGAGCCGACCGATACGCCGACCCCGTCGCCCACCCCGATTCCGACGCCGTATACGATCGCATGGATCAGCGATACGCAGGGCTACACGTTCCACGAGATGGACGGGCTGAATTCGATCGTGGAATATGTGCTTGAGAACCGGGAAGCGATGAACATCACGGCGATCGTGCAAACCGGCGATCTGGTTGAAAAGCATGAAAACCCTGCGCATTGGGAGCGGATTGAGGAGGCGTTTGCGCCGGTTCGCGAAACGATCCCGTTCTATTGCGTCGCGGGGAATCACGACGTCGGGTTTTACGGGCTGAAGCATCTGACGTATCAGTATTACATCGAGCACGCGCTGTGCGACGTGAAGGATCCCGATCGGCAGTTTGAGGACGGCAAGTGCTGGTACGAGCTCCGCGAGGACCTCGGGCTGCTGTTTATCGGCATCGGCTGGATGCTGGAGGGCGATGCGCCGCGCTTTGTCGAATGGGCGGGCGAGGTGCTTGACCGGTACAGCGAATACCCCGCGGTGCTGCTCACGCACAGCTTCCTCTATACGAACGGCAATCTTTCGTCGGACGGGCAGTACCTCGAAAAGAACCTGGTCGCAACCCATCCGAACGTGCGGCTTGCGCTGTGCGGGCATCACGACGGCGCGCGGCGCTGGTCGACCGAATATGAGGACGGGCGCACGTTCACCGCGCTGATGCTGAATTTCCAGGACGATTACAAGAAGAGCCGCGGGTACTTTACGCTGCTGACGTTCGATCCGCTGTTTCGCAGCATCTCGGTCACGACCTATTCGCCGTTCTTCGACGATTACAATTATTACAGCAATCCGTCCAAGGAAACGTTCCGGCTTGAGAACGCGTTTTGAGCCGGTTCGGGCTTGACAAAGGCGGGCCGGTCGGCATAGAATAAAGACAGATTCGGAAGGGAGGACAAGGCTACGGCAAATCTGGCGACGGCGATTTCGTCCCTGATCGAAACAAAGAAGTATGCAACGCTGCGCGACATCTTGAGCACGATGAACGCGGCGGATATTGCCGTGCTGTTCGACGATCTCCAAAAGTCGATGATCCCGCTCCTGTTCCGGCTGCTTCCAAAGGAGCTTGCCGCCGATACGTTCGTTGAGATGGAGACCGATCAGCAGCAGATGCTGATTAAGGGCCTTTCCGACAGCGAGCTCAAGGAAGTGATCGACGAGCTGTACATCGACGACGCGGTCGACATCGTGGAAGAGATGCCTGCGAACGTCGTCAAACGCATTCTCATGCAGGCGGACCCCGATACGCGCAAGATGATCAACGAGCTGCTGCAGTATCCGGAGGATTCGGCGGGCAGCATTATGACGACGGAGTTCGTCGAGCTGCGTCCGCATTTGACCGTGGAGGACGCGATCAAGGCGATCCGCAGAACCGGCGTGGATAAGGAAACGATCAACATCTGCTACGTCACGCGCGCGGATCGGACGCTGTATGGGTTCATCACGATCCGGCGGCTGATTCTGGCGCAGCCGGATATGCTGATCGGCGATCTTGCCGATACGAACGTGCTCTATTGCTCCACGATGGACGATCAGGAGACCGTGGCGCAGATGCTCCATAAATACGATCTGATCGCGCTGCCGGTTGTGGACGGGGAGAAGCGGCTTGTCGGTATCGTCACGATCGACGACGCAATCGACGTTCTGCAGGACGAGGTCACCGAGGATATCGAAAAGATGGCCGCTATGACGCCGTCCGATAAACCGTATCTGAAGACGAGCAACTTTTCGCTGTTTCTGCATCGGATTCCGTGGCTCGGCGCGCTGATGCTCGCGGCGACGTTCACGGAGCTGATTATCAATTACTATACGCAGCGGCTTGAGATGTTCGGCGAAGTGGCGGGCGCGATGCTGCTGGCGTGCATTCCGATGCTGATGGGCACGGGCGGCAACTCGGGCAGCCAGGCGTCGGTCACGGTGATTCGCGGTCTGAGCCTGAGCGAGATCACGTTCGGCGATACGCTGAAGGTCGTCTGGAAGGAATTCCGCGTCGCGCTGCTGTGCGGCGGCGCGCTGGCGATCGTCAATTTCGGCAAGATGCTTTTGATGAACGTGCTCGTCTACCATTATGAGGGACCTGCGTATCACGCGTACGTGCTTGCGAGCGCGTCGATCTGCCTCGCGATCGTTGCGACCGTGTTTGCCGCGAAGCTGATCGGCTGTACGCTGCCGATTCTCGCAAAGCGAATCGGGTTCGACCCGGCGGTCATGGCGGGTCCGTTGATCACAACGATTGTCGATGTCACGACGCTGCTGCTGCTGTTCGGCATTGCGCAGATCATTCTGACGACGGTGACCGGAGGATAGATTTTCCCATCGACAGAAGCCGGAGGATTTCCGGCTTTTTTCTTTTTCTGAAAGTCTTCTTTTTCTTCTTCCGAAGAAAAAGAAGACAGAATCGTTACAAAACGCGGGGTGACGGGGAGAAGGAAACGTGGTACACTGAAGGGGAAGAAATGAGGAAGGGAACGACGATGGCGAGAATCTTTGTGGTAGAGGACGACGAAGCGATCAACCGGCTGCTGTGCATGAACCTGTCGGTGACGGGATACGAAGCGGCGGGCGAGACGGATGGATTGCAGGCGAAGCGGCGGATCGAGGCGGGGGAGCGGTACGACCTGGGGCTGTTGGATATCATGCTGCCGGGGATGGACGGATTCCGGCTGCTCGAATCGTTTCGCGCGCACAACATCCCGGTGATTTTCCTGACGGCAAAGAACGAGCTCGAGGATCGCGTGCGCGGGCTGAGGGACGGCGCGGAGGACTATATCGTGAAGCCGTTTGAGCTGCCGGAGCTGTTGGTGCGGATCGAAAAGGTGATTGCGCGGCACGCGCCGAGCGAAAAGACGATCACGGTGGGCGACGTCACGATCCATCCCGAGAGCCGGACGGTGCAGAAGGCGGGAGAGCTGATCGAGCTGACGCCGACGCAGTACGACCTGCTGTGCCTGCTCGCGAAGAACCGCAACGTCGCGCTGAGCCGCGAGCGCATACTGGCGGCGGTGTGGAACAGCGATTTTATGGGCGAAAGCCGCACGATCGACAACCATATCTCTCAGCTTCGACGGCGCACGGGGCTGCCGATCGTCTCGGTGTCACGCGTCGGGTACCGGCTCGAGGCGGACTGAACATTCGATGAAACTCTCCCTGAAAATGAGCTTGCTGACCATTGGGCTCGCCGCGCTGACGCTGCTGCTGTGCGGCGTAATTGTGCTGCGCTCGGTGGAGGAGCGAACGGTGTCGTCGGCGCGGGAGAGCGCAAAGGCGCAGCTCGGGTACCTATCGGACGCGTTTTTGATTGCGACGGACTGGGAAGCGGCGGATGCGCTGTCCGAACGCGCCCAAAAGAGCCGGTGGCAGTACCTGTTCCGGCGGCTCGACCGCGGGGAGGCGCAGCGACAGCTGCTGTATGCGGGCGAAACGTTGTATAACAGCGGCACGCTCGCGCTCGATCGCGTGCTCGGGGCGGAGGATGAGCGGCTGATCGAGGTGCAGGGCCGGTACGGCGTCGCGGTGCGGCGCACGGTCGAGAACGGCTGCACGGTCTGCTTGCTGTATGACTGCACCGATCAGATCCATGGGCTCGATTCGCTGCGCAGAACGCTGCTCAGCGTCGGCGCGATCGCGTTTGTGCTGTTGACGGCGGCGGCGCTGCTGCTGACGACGGCCGCGCTGTCTCCGCTGCGGGAGCTTGAGCGGGCGGCAAGGCGCATGGCGGGCGGCGACTATGAAACGCCGATCCCCGCGCGGCATCCGGATGAGGTCGGTTCGCTCGCGAACAGCTTTGAAACGATGCGCCGCGCGGTGCAGAACCATCTTATGGAACTGTCCGAGGTTGCCGAGGAGCGGAAATTGCTGCTCGGCGCGCTGACGCATGAGATGAAAACGCCGATGACCGCGATTGTCGGGTACAGCGAAGCGCTGAATACGCTGCGACTTTCCAAGGAGCAGCGGGAGGAGTGCGTGCGCTATCTGCATCGCGAAAGCCGGCGGCTCGAGCGGCTCACCCAAAAAATGATGCGCTTGATCACGCTCGACGGCGGGGAACCGATTGCGCTGCTTCCGCTGACCGGCGAGGAGCTTTTGCGTGTGCTCGATCCGATGCTCGGCCCGATTGCGGCAAACAACGGCACCGCCCTGTCGATG
>ONLX01000093.1 GCA_900318765.1 uncultured Eubacteriales bacterium | reverse complement strand
GCGTTTATCACCGAGGGCGATCTCGATCTGATGTGCAGCGTGATCGTCAATCTGTTTGACAACGCCGTCAGCGCGGGCGCAAAACATGTTGGCATTTTCGGAACGGCGAATGCGGTTACCGTGCGCGACGACGGAGCGGGCATGGAGCCCGAGGTGCTGGCGCGGGTGACGGAGCCGTTTTACCGGGCGGACAAGGCGCGCAGCCGGACGGGCGGCCATGCAGGGCTCGGGCTTGCGCTTGTGAAGCGGATCGTCGCGCTGCACGATGGCGCGCTGTCGTTTGTGAGCGCGCCGGGCAAGGGAACAACGGTTACGGTACGGCTGCACGTGCCGAAGGAGGAACGCGTATGAAACGGTGGATGCTGCTCCTGCTAAGCTGCGTCGTTTTGGGCTGTTCGAGCCCGTTTGTTTCGATCGATCCCGAGGCGTACCGGGCCGAGACCGTTTCGGCGGCGCCGGTTGAGCCTACGGCTGCGCCCGGTCCGGATGCGCCGGTTTCGGATGCGCCGGAGCCGACTTTGCGGCCGCTCCTTCGCGAAGCATACGCGATCCCCGAAACCGTGCAGTTCGATGAGCTGGAAGGGCATATGACACTTACGGGGACGGCCGTCGTCGAGGTGCCGGACGTATCCGCGCTGCCGCGCGCAACGGCTAAGCGTGCCGCGTTCGATCAGGACACGGTGGATGCGCTGTACCGCGCATGCTTTCCGAGCGGCGGAACGTTCGACTATTCCGAGCTGAACGGCGGATACAGCAAGGCGGAGCTCGACGCGATGCTCGGCGTATTGACGCGGTACGAAGCGATGTCGCGCGTGAAGTCGGTGCGCTATTTTTGCGAAACGGAGCGAAAGCGCTTGCTTGCACTGTATGACGACGCTCTGGACGCGATCCCGCGTGAGGCGACAAAGCCGCAGCTTACGGATGGGAAGGTGACGCTTATGAGCGCGCCGATGTGGAACCTCGGGAACGTATTTGCGGTGGACAACGCGGTGACGGACGGCGACGCATCGTTCACGTATCTATACGAAATGGACCCGACGCTGAATTTCTTCCGCACGAATGAAACGACGTACCGGCGCGACGTCACGCGGATCTCCCGCGTACGCGGGCTGAAGCCGGAGGGCAGCACGATGCAGACCGATCCGTACACGGCGGCGGAGCTTGTGCAGTCGTTCTTGCGGGAGGCAAACCTTCCATCGTTCACGACGGAGCGCGTGGCGTGGTACCGGAACGGGCGATCTGTGCCGGAATGGTACCTCGTTTCCTGCAAGCGCAGCGTGGGGGGCGTGCCGATCACGTCGGTATACCCGTTCGACTCGTTTCATGTGACGCAGTCGCGCCGCGCCTATTTGGAGGCGGCGGGAACCGGGGCGGCGTGGATGCTCGAACGGCTCGTCTTCGTCGTGGCGGATACCGGGATCCGGCGAATTTACTGGGACCGGCCGATCGCGCTGATTGAGGAGGGCGAATCCGATGCGGAGCTGATCCCGTTTTCGGAGGTCGTTGAGCTGATTCGCGCGGTGCTGCACGATGTCGACCGGGATCGCACGGTGGATATGACCGAAACGATCGATTCGATCGCGCTGACGATGGTCATCTGGGCGGATCCGGATGCGGCCGAGACCGGAACGCTGGTTCCGGCGTGGGCGGTGTACTTCACAAGGAGAATGGGCCAAAGCACCGATTTCGGCGCGTCGAGCATGCTGCTGATCCGCGCGGATACCGGCGAGGTGGCGGAAACCCTGCACGGCCAGGTCTGCCACGATGCCGCCTGTGTGAGCGGGCTGGAGGTCGTTCCGGCGGTGCTCGGTACCTATCGGTTCCGCGAATAAACCTGTTTTTCGGCCTCGAAACGAGGCCTCTTTTTTTCTCCGGAATTTGGCAGCGCGAAAACCCTTGAAAAAACCGGAAAATGTGATAAACTGTTTAAGAATCCGCCGCCTGTTCGGCGATCGGGAAGGAACCATGGAACCTCTGCTGCGAAGAAGACAAACAACGCTCGGCATCTTAGGCGCCGGCGTCATCGTGTTCGGCATCTGGACGGTCGTAAAGACCGTTCTGTTTTGGCTGACGCAGCGGACCGGTCCGTTTGGCGCAATGCCCGCCGCGGAGCGCGTCGGGCTGTCGCTGCTTGTCGGGATTCCGATGCTGGCCGATCTCGGCTTGCGATTTTATATCGGGCATTCGGCGCGGGCGGAGAGCGCGGGAGCGCATAGAAGCGCGTTCTATCTGGTGCTGACGGGCGTTCTGATCGCGCTGAACGGCGTGGCCGTCGGCTTCACGAGTTTTGTGCTGATCGCGGGCGGGGCGGACTGGCTCGATACGCTGATTGAGCTGTTTATCGATCTGACGTCGTGCGTGACCATGGCGGACCTTTTGATTACCGGAATCGGGTTCCGGTCGCTGCGAAAGCGGCTCGGAATGTAGGAGGCGCGCGATGCAGAAGGATTTCCATTATTACGCAACGTATTGCGCGGCTGTTCTTGCGGGATACACGCCGTTCGAAAGCGAGACGATCGCCTATTGCGCGGCCCTGCCCGATTTCTGCTCGAAAACATTTTTGTCGTCGATCGGCGCGCCGCTCGAAGGCGCAACGACGCAGACGAATCTGGAGCTGATGGACGCGCACACCGACCTTGTTGGCCTTCAGGATATTACGCGGATCTGGGCGTCGTTCCATTTTTTGCCCTACGATCTGTACGCCAAAAAGAAGGGCTGCACCAAGCGCTATCTTGATAAGTACCGCTTACTCTGTAAACCGAACGGCGCCTTAGTGAAGGACACCGTGCTTTTGGCGAAGGATCGCGGGCTCGAGGCGGCGGGGCTTGTGATGCACATTGTGGCGGATACCTGGGCGCACCGGTACTTTGCCGGCACGCCGTCGCTCGTTTTGAACAACACAACCGGGCACTTTTTCGAATTGCTTCCGGACGGCAACGGCGGCTATCAAAAGCAGCGCGTCGTGTTTACGCATTCCCCGTCGAAGGGGGACGATATTGCGCATTGCTCGTATAAGGCGACGCTGAATCGCTGGAGCGAGACGTCGATCATGATGCTCGGGCACGGCAGAGCCGGGCACTTGCCGGATTACAGCTTTGCGCGGTACCGGTACCTGCCGGCGTGGGCGGAGTATGAGGAGATCGAAAAGGACAACCCGTCCGATTATGAGCATGCGTTTTTGCAGATGCTCGTCGCGCTCGAATACCTGCGCGGCACGCGCGATTCGTTTGAACTGGATCGGTACGACGCGGCGGCGTTTGCGCCGTGGGCGGAGCAGATCCGCGCCATTCTGAACCGGCGGCAGACGATGGAGGATTCCTGCATGGATTGGAGCGCGCTCGGGGAGCGGATCTCGGGCCGTGCGCCGACGCCGTTTGCGCGGGAAACGCATCAGGCGTCCTACCGGAACGCCGCGCAAACGGAAAAGGATGAAACGGTGCTCGGAAGGTTTCTTTTGGCCGCGCTCCGGCAAAAGAGCATGGTCACGAACAAGGTCTTCTCCTCGGGCAACCTTTTGATGGGCATTTCGGTCGATTATATGAAGGAAGGGCTGCGCGGCATCCGCGCGTATCACAAGCTAATCCGGATCGGAGAGGAGCGTGATGCGAAATGACCGCCTGGCAACGCATCCGAAACATCCTCTGGGGCCTTCTGCTGATCGCAAGCGGTCTGCTGTTAATTCTGCTGCCCGAAACCGGAACCGGGATCGTGATCCTGATTCTGGCGGGATCGCTGCTGCTCTCGGGCCTAAGGATGCTGCTCTATTACTGCACGATGGCGCGGCATATGGTGAGCGGCCGAGCGAGCCTGATCCTCGCGGTGCTGATCATCGACTTCGGCCTGTTTACGCTGACGCTGTACGACGCGCCGCAGCTCTACATTATCCTGTATCTGGTCGGCGCGCACCTGTTCACGGGCGGGGTCGATCTTGCCCGCGCCGTGGACGCGATGAAAAACGATTCGCCGCTGTGGAAGCGCAGCATCGCGCTCGGTGTGATCAATCTGCTGTTTGCGGTGGCAGCGCCGGTGTTCGCGCTCGTGCTGCATTCCGAACAGCTTCTGCTCGTCGTGTTCGCCGCGAGCCTGTTCTATGACGCGGCGGAGAGCTTCTTCTCCGCGTTCCAGCGCGCTACCGTACTCTCCATTCCGTAAAGCAACGCTGTTTTGTCCTCCTTTGTACGGAGGGGGAGTTTGAAACGAAAAAAGCACAGCCTTCGGGCTGTGCTTCAGACTGTCCATAACGGGTTCAGACCATTTGCGGCAAAAAAAGCAGAGAAATATCGGTAGGAAGAAATGGCATTATGCGTGCCATT
>ONLX01000034.1 GCA_900318765.1 uncultured Eubacteriales bacterium | reverse complement strand
TGATCCTTGCGATCGGACAGGGCGCGCGCGATACGGTTCGGATGCTGTTCCGTTCGGGAATCGCCATGGCGCCGAAAGCGTTTGCAATCGGTGTTCGTGCGGAGCATCCGCAATCCATGATCAATCGGAGCCAGTACGGGGAGTTTGCATCCCATCCGAGGCTCGGCGCGGCGGAATATCGCCTGACGGCGCGGAGCGGCGAGCGCGGCGTCTATACGTTCTGCATGTGTCCCGGGGGCAGGGTCGTTGCAAGCGCAAGCGGTTCCGAGCAGATTGTGGTCAATGGAATGAGCGATTTTGCGCGGGACGGCGAGAACGCGAATGCGGCAGTCGTTGTACAGGTCGGACCGGAGGATTTCGGAACCGATCCGCTTGCCGGGCTGCAGTTTCAGGAACGGATCGAGGCGGACGCTTATCGGCTCGGAAACGGACTTGCGCCGGCATGCCGCGTTGCGGATTATCTCGAACATCGGGGCACGACACAGTTTGGCGATGTTCGGCCGACCTATCGGCCTTCGGTCGTCGGAGCAAACCTATGGGACTGCTTGCCGGACTTTGCGGCACAGGGCGTGAAGGATGGATTGTTGGCATTTGGATCGCAGCTGAAAGGATACGATCTTCCGGATGCGGTGCTCACGGCAGTTGAGAGCCGCACGTCTTCGCCGTTGCGGATCTTACGCGGAACCGATCGGCAGTCGGTGTCCTGCCAAAATCTGTATCCGGTGGGAGAGGGCGCGGGATATGCCGGAGGCATTGTCAGCGCAGCGGTGGATGGATGGCATGCGGCGGAAGCCGTGATGCGCCGATTCCGAAGAGAGTAAAACAAAGGAGGGCTGCACGCCCTCTTTTAATTTGCGTTCGATTTATATGCGTTCGTTTTGCCAGGTGACGTTTTCTTTGACGATGCGCGCGGGGTTCCCGGCGATGGCGACGTTCGGCTCGGTGAACGGCTTTGTAACGACTGCGCCGGTTCCGACGATCGAATTCGGAGGAATCCGAACGCCCTTGTTCAGCAACGCGCGATATCCGACCCAAACGTGGTCGCCGATCACAACGTCCTTGGAGGGATTGATTCGGTTGCCGTCTGAATCGAGAACGGAATGGCTGTCTCCGTTACGGATCACAACTTGGGAAGAGAACAAACAGTCGTCTCCGATGGAAATCGTGCAGCCTTCGATCGATGCGATATGGATGGCTCCGGCAAAGTTGATGTGACGCCCGCATTGAATTCGATTGCCGTTATCCTCCGTAAAAAGATCCAGACTGATGCAGGAGTCAAATTCGCCGAGTTCGATGGTGTTGTTGTCGCCCGTAATCAGCAGTTTGCATCCGAACAGACGGCTGCCTTTGCCGATCGTGATCCGGTTGTTTTTCCCGGTAACGGTGATGCGTGTTCCACGCAGCAGGGCACCGCGGCAGTTGAGCCGGTTGCCATGCAGACGAAATCGGTTGTTGAAGGGCAGATGATTGAAGCACCAGAGCGCAGCGAACAGGAACCGGTTCTCCGTGCGAATCATCGTTTTGAGCGTTTCGTGCAATCCCATCCGGCACCTCCATAGCAGATTCTTTCTTTGCTATCATAACAAAAACGGGCGGATTGTCAAGCGATCCCCAAAAACGAATCGTAACCGATTGCCGAAAAATTCCGGATTTGGAAGAGATTTGCGGCAAAGTTGTGATTTTTTTCCGAATAATCGATGCAGCCCCTTTTCGGAACACAAAAAATATGGTATAAGTGAGTCAGGCATTTTCCATAGGAGGGGAACGCACATGAGAAAACGGATTGCACTTATACTGGCATTGCTGTTGATGACGGCGGTGCCCGTGATTGGGAACGCGCAGGCGGAGGAGACGACGCCTACTGTGCGCGTGCTGCTCAGTACGGATGGGGCATCCACGGTTGAAATCCATGTGAAAGGCACGTATGCCGTAGGGGATACGAGCTTTACGGACGGTACGCTGACGGCAACGATTCAGAACGGCACCATTACCGTTTCCCATTCCGAAAAGGGGACGCTTGCCGCAAGCACAAACCCTGTACGCGTTGTTCGTACCGAGGCGGAGAATGAGGATGCGTATCTGACGTTCCCGGACCTGCAGCACAAGTCGAAACCGACAATGTATCTCGGCGATCTCGTCTTTTACGGTGAAGATGGGACGCTGCGTGTGGTCAACGATGTCGGAATCCGGGAATATATGTACGGCGTTGTCTCCGGAGAAATCGGCAACAGCGCACACCGGGAAGTTCTGAAGGTGGAAGCCATCTGCGCGAAGTGCTTTGCGCTTGCAACGGCCGCCGAACGGACCAAAAAAGAGTTTGACGTGTATGATACGACGACTTCTCAACTGTACTACGGATATCTTCCGGAGGATACGGAAGTGATTGCCGCGGTCGATGAAGTTTGGGAGAATACGCTGCTTTGCAACGGACAGATTGTAAAAACCCACTACACGGCGGCGAACGGAGGACAGGCGATCACTCCTCAGATTCATTGGGGCGGATCGACGATTCCCGCTTACTATTACGGCTATGATCCGTTTGATCTTGCAGGATCGTCGAAAAATATTACAATCACAGTTGACGGCGCAGATCCGTCCAAGCTCTCCGATCAGCTGTACGCCTATTTCCTTTCCCTTGCGGAATCTGCGCTCGGGGAAAGTGTAGAGAAGATCGAAACGATCGTTGCGCTTTCCGGATGGTATGATCCGGAGAATCCGAATGGGACCAGCCGGTACCCGGCCGACCTCGCGCCGCAAAAGCAGAATTTCGTCACGATGAACGTTCAGACAAAGTCCGGTCGTTTTGTGCAGGCAACCGCGACATTCACCCTATCGGATCTGAAATCCAAGGGCGGCATTTCCGCTTCCGGAACGATATCGTTCATTGTGCGAACCGGAGCGCAGACGTGGGTGATCGCATTCGGCGAATACAAAGGCAATCGCGTCGGCCTTTCCCATCGCGGCGCCGCTGCGATGGCGAAGCAAGGGTATTCCTATGTCGATATTTTAAAGTTCTATTTCCGCGGTGCGGATTTGTATGATGCCCACGGAAATGTAATTCCTTCGACGGCAACCTTCGATTTTCCGTATACAGGGCCGGACCCCGATCCGACGCCGACACCGGAACCGAGTGCGACGGCGGAGGTTACGGCAACGCCTGAACCGTCCGATACACCGGAGCCGACTGCAACGGCCGAGGTTACGGCAACGCCCGAACCGTCCGATACCCCGGAGCCGACTGCAACAGCCGAGGTTACGGCAACGCCTGAGGTGACAGAATCTCCCGAACCGACCGCGTCTCCGGAACCGACCGCGTCTCCGGAACCGGATCCGAACGCAGGGGATGTGGACGGTATCAACGGAATCACAACGGCAGATGCGCAGCTTGTGATGCAGTATTGGCTCGGCGTGACGAAGCTTTCGGACGATCAGCTGCGTCGGGCGGATGTCAACCGGGACGGTGTCGTTGACGGCCTGGATGCCGCGCTGATTCTGAGAATGATGCGAACATAATCATAAGGACGATGACATGAGAATGGATACTGTCGCAAAGAGAATTTGCGACAGTATTTTTGTTTCCAAATTACCGAAAAACGGAACATGCTGCGCGAGCAAGGATCGTACAATTTAGAAGAGAAAACGCCCAAAATTGCCTTATTTTATTTCATTTGAGACAGTTTTGAATAGGTTCAAAGCGGAACGAAAGCGTTTGCGAAAAACCAAAAAGAAATGTTGAATTTTGCGGTCCGATATGATAGAATAACAACGTGTGGAAGTCTGCCGTTTTTTCGACAGGATCAACAGGACAAACGGGAACGATACCCATTTTAACAGGAGGATACAATGCAAAACACAATCACGGAAATCCCATTCCGCGGCACACCCGAACAGGAAGCAAAGCTGAAGGAAATCATTGCCGCTCATAAGGGACAGGACGGCGCGTTGATGCCTGTGCTCCAGCAAGCGCAGGATGTTTACGGCTATCTGCCCATCGAAGTGCAGACGATGATCGCGGACGGTCTCGGCGTTTCGCTCGAGCAGGTTTACGGCGTTTCGACCTTCTATTCGTGGTTCAACCTCGAGCCGAAGGGCGAACATCTGATTCGCGTCTGCCTCGGTACGGCATGTTACGTCAAAGGTTCTGCCGATATTTTGGCGGAGCTTGAGAAGCAGTTGAACGTTAACGCCGGTCATACCACGCCGGACGGAAAATTCACGCTGGAAGCCACGCGCTGCCTCGGCTGCTGCGGTCTGGCACCGGTATTCACGATCGATGACGATGTATTCGGCCGGCTCACCCCGTCCGATGTTAAGGGAATTCTGGACAAATATCGCGCATAATCAAAGCCTATGACGATCCGAGAGATTGCCGGACTGCTGAACGCCAACGTCTACAGTTCCGATGAAACCCTGATGCAAAAAGATGTGGAAACGGCTTTCGGCAGCGATATGATGAGCGACGTTCTGGCATTCGCGGAGGAAGGAAGCGTTCTGATTTCGGGCCTTTTGAATCCGCAGGTGATTCGGACCGCGCATATGCTCGACATGCCCTGCATTGTTTTTGTTCGAGGCAAGGTTCCGACGCAGGAGATTCTGTCTCTTGCGGAGGAGAGTCATATCGTCGTCATGTCCACACCGCTTCGGATGTACGCGACTTGCGGCATTCTGTATACGGCCGGGCTGGACAGGTGACGGCATGGAAGAATTACTGCACTATCATTTTGATGTGGACGGCGAAAACTTCGCATCGGCGGGGGAGGCGTCCGTGCAGGTCAAGCGTCTGCTTCGGCAGATGGGCTTTTCGCCCGACCTGATCCGGCGCATTTCAATCGCGATGTACGAAGGCGAGATCAATATGGTCATCCATGCGAACGGCGGCGATGCCGACGTGTATATGGATCCGGAGCGCATTCGCGTTGTTTTAAAGGACCATGGTCCCGGGATTAAGGATATCGCGCTTGCAATGCAGGAAGGGTATTCGACCGCGCCGGACAATATCCGATCCCTCGGATTTGGCGCAGGAATGGGCTTGCCGAACATGAAACGATACTCCGATGAGATGACGGTGGAATCGACCGTCGGCGTCGGAACCACCATTACTCTGATTTTTCAATCCGCATAAGGTATGATTGTTTACAAGCATTCCGTCTCGCTGGACGAGGAAAAGTGCAAAGGCTGTACCACCTGTCTTCGGCGGTGTCCGACACAGGCGATTCGCGTGCGCGACGGAAAGGCAATCATCAATCCGAACCTATGCATCGACTGCGGAGAGTGCATCCGGCATTGTCCGTACAAGGCAAAGAAAGCGTCGTTCGATTCGCTCGATGCGCTCAATCACGAAAAATTCCTGATCGCGCTGCCTGCGCCGAGCCTCTTTGGCCAGTTTGCGAATCTGGATGAAGCGGATTATCTGCTGCAGGGACTTAAGGACCTTGGGTTTGACGACGTATATGAGGTCGCTAAGGCTGCGGAGATCGTGACGGAGTACACGCGCCGGTATATCCGGCAGGCGGATGAGAAGATGCGCCCGTTTATCAGCACAGCGTGCCCGGTTGTGGTACGCCTCGTGTCGATGCGGTTTCCATCGCTTCGGAGCAAGCTCCTTCCGATTACGCCTCCGATCGAGGTTGCGGGAAAGCTTGCGAAGGAGCGGGCTTTACGGCAGCATCCGGAATTGAGTGAGGATGATATTCGGACCGTCTTCATCTCACCGTGTCCCGCAAAGGTCAGTTGGGTCAAGAACACGCCTGCGGATAAGGAACGCTATATCGATTATATCGTTTCGATGAGCGATATCTATTTCCGCGTTTTGTCCAAAATGCGGCGGGATCGCGTTCCGGAGACGGAATCCGAGAGCGGCGTAGTCGGGATCAGTTGGGCATCGAGCGGCGGGGAAGCCAGTGCGCTGATGAACGAACGATACCTTGCGGCCGACGGAATCGAAAACGTGATTCGCGTGCTCGACGAAATTGAGACGGGGCATTTCCCCGATTTGGAATTTGTTGAGCTGAACGCCTGCCCCGGCGGATGCGTCGGCGGTGTGATGACGGTGGAGAATCCGTTCATCGCGCGGGTACGGTTACAGACGCTGAGGCGATATCTGCCGATTATGCGCAATTATCTGACCGACAGTCCCGATTCGGAAATTCCGGAATCGATGCTTGCGACGAAACCGGGCGAGTACAGCAGCGCTGAATTGTTGAATGCGGACCGCAGCAAGTCGTTCCGGATGATGCTCCAGATTGCCAAAGTGAAGCAGATGCTTCCGGGATTGGATTGCGGCTCCTGCGGTGCGCCGACCTGCAATGCTTTTGCCGAGGATGTTGTAAAGGGCGAAGCACAGATGGAAGACTGCGTGATCCGGATGCGTGCGCTTTTGAAAAAATCGGAACAGGGTGAAGAGGTATGACGGTAGAACAATTGTTGCAGCAAACCGGATGGCAGCCGCTGCTGCTGGCAGATGAAACGCGCGAGATCACCGGCGGGTACGCAGGGGATTTATTGAGTTGGGTCATGGGCAGAGCGGAAAGCGGCGATTGCTGGTTCACGATTATGTCCAACCTCAATGTCGTGGCCGTTGCGCAGTTGACGGATGTGGCGTGCGTTGTTTTTACGGAAGGCGTTACGCCGGATGCATCGATTCTTGCTGCTGCCAAATTGCACGACATCAATCTGATCCGTGCCGAGGAGCCGACGTATGCTGCATGCGTCCGACTTGGGGAGTTGCTTGGATGAGCACGTTTGCCTACGATTTGCATGTGCATTCATGTTTGTCGCCCTGTGGGGACGACGATATGACGCCGTGCAACATCGCGGGGATGGCGCATTTGAACGGACTGGAACTGGTTGCACTGACCGATCATAACGCAAGCCGGAACTGTCCGGCCTTCTTCCGGGCCTGTGAAGCATACGGCATCATTCCCGTTGCGGGAATGGAGTTGACGACATCGGAGGATATCCATGTTGTTTGCCTGTTCGAATCGTTGGAGCG
>ONLX01000071.1 GCA_900318765.1 uncultured Eubacteriales bacterium | reverse complement strand
TCGATGGACGCGATCGCAACGCTCGGAACCGACTTCTTCCATGGCGACGCGCTGCAGCACGCGGTGCAGTATCTTTCCTGGGAGAACCTCAAGGGCGCCTTGCTTTCGATCGCGATCGGGGCTGCCCTGTATGGCCTTGTCGTGCGACCGCTTTTGATGAAGCGGGAAAACGGCGTTCGCGTGTACAGAAACCTCTGGCCCAAGTGGCTTGATCTTGAGGAGCTTCTCTACCGCCCGCTGCTGACGGTTTGGCTCCCCGGGATCCTGCATCCAATCGCAAGGCTGTTTGGCGAAAACCGCGTTCTAAGGCCGCTGCTGCGCAAGGGGTTCTCGGGCGTGCTGCAGCCGATTGCTGAGCTGCTTGGCGAAAACCGCATCCTGACGCCGGTTTCGAAAGCGATCCTGTCCGGAGCAAAGATCGGGTCGCACGCGCTTTCGGATTCGCTGGACGCGCTTGTGCTGCTGCTTCGGAAAACCGCCTATCGCGATCTTGCGCCCGCGCCGGACGACGATGTGCAGGGTTCGGTTGCGTATCGCATCGGGAAACGGGTCGACCGGATCGCCGTGCGGCACGGCCGGGAACAAACGGGGGAGCTTCGCTATGCGCAGCTGAACTATCGGGTGCACCGTACGCTTCGCACCACAAGCCGCCGCATCACCGGGAACCTGTCGTTTGCGCTGTTGATGCTCGTGCTCGCCGTGAGCGCCGTCTTTCTATACGTGCTCATCCTCCGGTAGCGAGAAGTTTTGAAAGTCCTCTTCGCACGCGGCAATCGCCTCCATCAGCTCCTCCTTTTGCTGCTCCGTGAGGCGGGATTTGCCCTTTTTGGCGTGCTCCTTGGGATCGTAGAGCTCCCATTCGACCGATCCGTCCGGGCGGGAGCGCCCGCGCCATTGCTTGCCCGGCACGTCCTTCGGCTTGATGATCGGCGGCAAAAGCCCATACGGCACATGGGGTTCGGAGCAGTCCGCTGGCAGAGATTTCGTGGTTTCGGAGTCCGAAGCAGCCGGCACAATATGCGCTTTTACAAAGCCGTTCCAGTCGGCAAACGGGTTCGGTTCGGTCCTTGCGCCGTCCAAATCCAAAGAGGCCTGCCCGCCCGCAAGGGCATCGGTGTTTGGAGAATCGGAGCGCTTGGGATCGGGGATCGCGCCTTTTTTATCAACACGGTATGCGGAGCATGCATTGATATTGTTTGTTTGATCCAATACCGTATGATTGTAAGAAGTACTATATAGCGTTGGATTTTCCGACGCCGGGCCGTCCGCCGTCGGGGAATTCGGCGTCGGGGATTCCGACGTCGGCAATTCCGACACCGGGGGAGCCGCATAGCGCGGCTGCTCGCGCACGACGTACTCGATCCGCTGCAGGTTTTTCACCCGGTACGGGAGCCGTTCCACGTAGCCGTACAGCTCAAGCGTCTGAAGCGCGGAGCGGATGCCGTCCTTGCCGTCGCGGCAGCCGGAGGCGAGACCGGAGAGCGTAAACTTCCACGCATCCGGATACCGGAGCATGCGGACAAGAAGCCCGACCTCGGCGTTCGAAAGACGCACGTCGCGCAGCACCTCGTTTGTAATCATCGTGAAATCCCGGGTGTGCCGGATCCGGATAATGGACATACAAATCCTCCCTTTGGGGCGATCCCCCCTTTGCTGAGGACAGCATAGCACAAAACCCCATGGCAGGATTCCCATGTTTTGTTCACAATTGAGGGGGCTTTTCTTTTTGCCCGGGAATTGATATAATAAAGGAAGAAACGGAGGACGTATGAAACAGCAGCACATCGATCGCATCAACGAGCTTGCCAAAAAAGCAAAGGAACAGGGGCTGACGGACGAGGAGCATGCCGAGCGCGCAGCGCTTCGAAGCGCGTACATTGCGGAGTTTCGCGCCTCGCTTGCGGCACAGCTTGACAACACCTATATTGTCGACACCAAAGGAAATAAGAAAAAACTCGAAAAGAAATCCAAATAAACAGCCAAAAAAGGGAATCGCCGGATCGGTAGTGATCCGGCGTATTTGTTCATAGGTGCGCTCAAAGAGCCGCTGTTCTTACAGGCCGTAACGCTTCTTGAAGCGATCGACTCGTCCGCCGCTGTCTACCAGCTTCTGACGTCCGGTAAAGAACGGATGGCACTTGCTGCAGATTTCGACCTTGAGTTCGCCCTTCGTGGAACCCGTGAGGAAGGTCTCGCCGCAGGCACAACGGACAACCGCTTCGCCGTAAGACGGATGAATATCTTTCTTCATGTATTATCACTCCTTCGTCGTGTAATGCACTACCAACGGCTATTATAACAACCTCCCTGCCAAAATGCAAGCATGAATTTGCCCTTTTTTCGGACTTTTTTCCGTTCCCGCGCCGGCATGGGCCAGTCCCGATGCATCGCGCCGGCGGACTCCGGCAAAAAAATGCGGATCGCGCCACCTGAATTTTACAAAAGCGATTGACAAAATCGAAAAAACGTTGTAGAATTTACCCATAGATTACGAAAACGTTTGCGTTCGTAGTCGGGCTTTTGTTCTATTCCGGCGGCGCCGAGCAAGGAAGGGAAAGGAAAGAAAGCATATGATCAAAGCAGTGATGTTCGACATGGGCGGCACTTTGGAAGACCTGTATTCGGACGAGAAGAACGACAAGGCGACCGCGTACGCGCTGTATGAGATTTTGCAAAAGCACGGGATTTCGGTCCCGTACGAGGCGGAGCCGCTTTGGGCGATCGTCGGCAAGGGGATCGCGGCGTACAAGAAGGAGTCGGAGCGCACGCGCATCGAGCTCAAGCCGGAGGAGATCTGGTGCGATTGGGGATTCAAAGAGATCCCGGTCGATCGCGAAAAGCTTGCCGAGATCAGCGAAGAGATCGCGCATATGTGGGAAGTGACGTTCTATGACCGCAAGCTGCGCGAGCACGGGGCGGAGCTGCTGAAGGCGCTGAAGGAGGACCTCGGCGTGCATGTGGCGGTCGTCAGCAACACGGGCAGTCTCTTCCAGGTGTTTTCGACGCTCGAGAAGTACGGCGTACGGCAATACTTCGACGAGATCACGCTTTCCTCGATCGTCGGCTACCGCAAGCCGCATCCGAATATCTTCCGGATCGCGTGCGCGCAGGCGAATCTGGATCCGTCCGAGTGCGCGTTTGTGGGCGATACGCTCTCGCGCGATGTGGTCGGGCCGCGCAAGATGGGGTTCGGGCGCGTATTCAAGATCAATTCGTTTTTGACCAAGCAAAAGGACATCGGCAAGTTCGACGTAGCGCCCGACTATGAAGTGACGGATATTTACGACGTGTACACGATCCTAAAGCGCGAGCGCGAAGCAGAACAAGTGTAATGCCGGGACCTATTCCGATACCGAGGAGGACGTAAGATGGCAAAGAAAGGATGGAAGCGACCGCCGATGACGAAGGAACGGTTCAAGAACTCGTTTCTGAATGTGGTCGGCAATCCGTTCAACGTGATCGTGCTGATCACGCTGCTGATGTTGTTTGTGTTCATCGTCATTCCGCTGATTACGATGGTGCTGAACACGTTTACCGTGACGAGAGGCTCCGCCGATATGGCGCGCAGAGTCGATCCGGGCGTGAATCCGGGCGACTATTCGATCTGGGCATGGAAGTTCCTGTTCGGGGCGAACAACTTCGTTTCGTCCGGCAGCATGGGTCTCAGGGGAACGCAGATCTACACGAACCTTTTGGAGCCGCTGTTCCATTCGCTCACGGTCGGATTCTTTGTTACGATCATCTCCGTGCCGCTCGGCGCTCTGATGGCGTGGCTGATGGTGCGGACCGACCTGCCTGCAAAGGGGCTGCTTTCCGCGCTGATTCTGATTCCGTACATGATCCCGTCGTGGTGCAAAGCGCTGTCGTGGCTGACCGTGTTCCGTACGCCCAAGTACGGCGGCTATTACGGGCTTTTGACCGGTCTCGGCGTTCCGGTGCCGGAGTGGCTCGCGTACGGACCGATCGCGATCATCCTCGTCATGGTGCTGCATTACTACGCGTTCTCGTATATCATGGTGTCCGGCGCGCTGCGCTCGATCAACTCGGAGCTCGAGGAGATGGGCGAAATTCAGGGCGCGAACAAGCTCCAGATCTTAAAGAGCATCACGCTGCCGCTCGTGCTGCCGTCGATCCTTTCGGCAACGATCATGACGATTTCCAAGTCGATCGGCACCTACGGCGTTGCGGCGCGGCTCGGCAATACGATTCAGTATTACGTGCTCGCGACGAAGATGAAATACTTCCTCGAATCGCAGCAGACCGCGGCGGTCGGCTACATCTTCTCGATGCTGATGATCGCGCTCGCGGCGGGCACGATCCTGATCAACCAAAAGCTGATCGGCACGCGAAAATCCTATGCGACGATCGGCGGCAAGGGCACGCGCTCGAACCTGATCCCGCTCGGCGGCGCCAAGTGGCCGATGCTGATCTTCTTGACCATCTTCATCATTGTGGCAATGTTCATGCCGCTGTTCTTCCTCGTCATGGAATCGTTCCAGATCATTCCGGGCAAGGGCTACAGGCCGGATAACCTCACGCTGTACGCCTGGATCGGCGCCCTCGAGAACGCGCCGAACGAGCAGTTCAATCAGCCGGGCCTGTTCCAGAACCCCGAATTCTTCCGCTCGCTGTGGAACACCGTGAAGCTCTCCGTGATCGGCTCGCTCGTCACGGCGGTGTTCGGCCAGTTCTTCGGCTACATCACGACCCGCGGCAGAGGCAAGTGGTACGGCAATGCGGTGGAGCAGCTGATCTTCATCCCGTACCTGATGCCGGGCGTTGCGTTTGCGGCGATCTACTATTCGCTCGCGAGCAACTATGCGCCGATCCTCGTCGGATCGTTCACGCTCGTGCTGATCGTTTCGATCGTCAAGCACTTCCCGTTCGCCAGCCGGTCCGGTTCGTCGAACATGATGCAGATTTCGGTGGAGCTCGAGGAAGCGGCGACGATCAACGGCGCGGGCTTCTGGAGAAGAATTTTGAGCATCGTGATCCCGCTTGCCAAGGGCGGATTCCTTTCGGGCTTTTTGCTCTCCTTCATCAGCATCGCAAAGGAGCTGGACCTGATCGCGATTCTGATGACGAATCAGGACAATTACACGCTGTCGTTCCTCTCCTTCAACTATTCGAAGGAAGCCATGCCGCAGGTGGCGGACGCAATCTGTATCATCATCATCGCGTTCATCCTGATCACCAACCGCATTGCGGATAAGTTCGGCGGAAACGTTTCGAAGTCCATGTAACCCGATCGACCGAAAAGAAAGGAAGCAATTATGAGCAAAATCGTATTGAGCCACATCGATAAATTCTACGGCGAAAATCACGTCCTGCGCGATATCAACCTCACGATCGAGGACGGCGACTTCATGACGCTGCTCGGCCCGTCCGGCTGCGGCAAAACGACCACGCTGCGCGTCGTCTCCGGCCTCGAAAAGCCGCAGCACGGCACGATGACGATCGATGATCGCCCGGTCATCGACGCGGACAAAGCCTTCTACGAGGCGCCGAGCAAGCGCGGCCTGAACCTCGTGTTCCAAAGCTACGCGCTCTGGCCGCATATGACCGTGTTCCAGAACGTCGCGTTCGGCCTGAAGATCAAGAAGCTCAAGAAGGCGGAGATCGAGGAAACCGTTATGCGCGCGCTGAAAACGATGCGCATCGAGGAGTACCGCAACCGCTATCCGAACGAACTGTCCGGCGGTCAGCAGCAGCGCGTTGCCATCGCAAGAGCGATCGCCTCGAGCCCGAAGCTGCTGCTGCTCGACGAGCCGCTTTCGAACCTGGACGCGCGCCTGCGCATCGATATGCGCGCCGAGCTCAAGCGCCTGCATAAGGAGACCGGCACGACGATCATCTACGTCACGCACGATCAGGTCGAAGCGCTGACGATGTCCACCAAGATCGCCCTGTTCAAGGAGGGCGAGATCTCCCAGATCGATACGCCGCTCGGCCTTTACACGAACCCGATCGATTTGCAGGCGGCGGACTTTATCGGAACCCCGCGCATCAATTTCATCGACGCGACGGGCTATTACGACGGCGATACGCTCAAAGTGACGAGCGCGTTCGGCGAGTACGTCTATCCGCATGAAACGCTGAAGCTCGATGAAACGTTCCCGAAAGGGGAGGAATTCGCGTGCGTGCTCGGTCTTCGCCCCGAGATGGTCGATATTTACACGCAGGATCCGCACCATAAGAACACGGTTCCGGCCGAGGTGTACGCGAACCAGCCCGCGGGCAGCGAAACGCTTGTGACGCTCACGGTCGGCAACACCGAGTTCCTCGCGATTCAGGTCGGATTGGTAGAATATGATATGAACCAAAATGTGTTTGTCGTCTTGCATCCGGGCCGCATGAATGTGTATAATAAAGAGACCGGAAGACTGATCAAGTTTGCGAAAACCAAGCACAAGGCGGGCATCGAGGACTGACGCCCCGCCCCTGACCCACTTTCACGAAAGGAAGCACGTACCATGAAAAAAACGATTGCCTTGTTGTTGACCGCTCTGCTCCTTTGCACGGCATTTGCCTGCACCGGATCGGGCAGCGGCGCTGCCGCCATAAGCGATCAACCCAAAACCGGTGTTGCCTCGATCGACGTGATCGGCGAAGACGGCATCGATTGGAACCATCTTTCGCAGGAAGAGCTGTATGAGATGGCGAAGCAGGAGGGCGGCGTCGTCAAGATTTACGCCACCACGACCGATGCGGATACCGCCCGTAAAAAGATCGCGCGCGATTATCCCGACCTCAACTTCGAGTTTGTCTCCTGCGATACGAATACGATCAAGAGCCTCCTCGAGCGCGACTACGACGCGGGCAAGGTCAATGCGGACGTCGTCTTGGTCAAGGACGCGTCGGGCGAGATTTACAACGGCCTTGTCGCGTACGACATTCTGAAGGTCTATTATCCGGCGGAGATCTGCAAGCACATCGATCCGGACTTGCTCGCATACGGCATGCCGCTGTATTCGACGTTCAACCCTTGGTTCTATTCGACCCGGGACTTCCCGGACGGCCCGCCGATTCAGAGCTGGTGGGATATCGTGAAGGGCTACAACGTCGATACGAAGTCCTATCAGGATGCGAACGGCAACGATACGCAGTATTGGAACGTGTACACCAAGGATATCAAGGCGCCGTCGTACGCCGCGCTGTGGGCGCAGCTGATCATCGACAGCGACGCGCTGTTTGCCCAGTATAAGGAGCAGTACGGCGAGGATCTTGTGATCACCTACACCGATAAGCTGCAGAACGACGTGTTCAAGACCTTCCCCGAAAACAACGCGGGCGTGGAGCTGTTTTGGCGGTTCTCGCAGATGCAGTCGTTTGAGCAGGCGGACGGCGACGCGGTCGCCAACGCAGTCGACCTCTCGGTCAACGGACCGACGATCGGGCTCTGCTCGGCGTCCAAGCTCGATAACCGGGACAGCGGTATGGAGATCGGTTGGGTCACCGGGCTTTCCCCGTATACCGCGCAAAACGCCGCAAGCTACGTGTATGTCGCTTCCGGGTGCGACAATCCGGCGGGCGCGCGCCTGTACATCAACTATATCATGGGCGGCGACGACGGTCAGACCGGCTGCTACAACACGTTTGACAAGCTCGGGCACTGGTCGGTGCGCGACGATGTCACCTATGAGAAAGCGGGGATCGAATACGAGAAGGTCGGTCTGAAAGCGCCGGACTTCAAGGATATTTACGACTATTACGTCAGCGTCCAGAGCTACTGGGATCTCTGGTCGAGCTGGAGATAAGGCTGCCCGAAGGGGCGTAAAGGGAGAGCGGCATGGCAAAGAGCAAATCCAGACTGGATCAAAAGCTCGACGCGTTTGCGCGGGTCACGTTTTTGGGGGAGGACGGCAAGCCGAAAAGCGCCGTCTGGCTCTACGCGTTTCTGATCGCGATCGTGATTGCGCTGGTGGACGTTGCGCTGTATCTGGGACTCGGGTTTTTGTTCGGACAAAATGAGAACGCCACGCTCTGGACCGTTGCGCTGCACGCGCTCGCCGTCGCCGTACTCGGCGCGATCCCGGCGGTGCTGCTTGCCGTGTTTTTGAAGGAGGACCGAAAGGCGCTGATCGCCTATGCGTACCTTTGGCTTGCGGTGCTGTTCGTGCTTTCGCTCGGCATGGGCATTCTGCTCTGCGACTGGGCGGGCGGCAACGGCTGGACGGAGCTGATCGCGCTCGGCACCGTCGTGTTCTTCCCGTCGCTGCTCTGCATCGGGATCGGCGGGGCGCCTGCGTGGATCCTTTGGATCCGTGAGCGCAATCGCCTGCGGGCGATCGAGGAGGAAGCGGTGCGGCGCCCGTCGTATTACAACACCTGATATGCTGGAACTGTTCTTTTGCAACGTCGGCGACGGCGACGCGATCCTGCTGCGCGAGCGGCGGGCGGATCGGCCGGATTTTACCGTGCTGATCGACGCGGGCCGGCCGTACGTCGAACCGAAAAACGGAACGCTTCGGAAGGAAGCGATCTACTACCTGAAGGCGCGCGGCATCACACGCATCGATCGCATGATGCTCACGCATCCGCACATCGACCACATCGGCGGCGCGGTGCGCATTCTGACGACGATTCCCACGGCCCGGCTCACGCTGCCGTTCGTGCCGCCCGAGGACGCGGCATGGATCGCCCCCTCGTTTCAGAGCACGAGTAAGCCGCAAAACGGCCTGAAGCATCTGCTGAACATGATGGCGGAGATTGCCGGGACGGCCCGCCGCATGGGAACCGAGGTCGACGCGGCAATCGGCGGGACCGAGGCGCTGACCGAGAACCTTTCGATGACGACGTATCTGCCAAAGGCCGAGGTGCGGATGCGCCAACGGACGGTTGTGAACCGGCTGTACGCGGGCGAGGAGGTCAACGACGCGTTGGTATTCCTCGTTTCGAAGGAGCGCAACCAGGCGAGCCTGATGCACGGGTTCCGGTACGCCGGAAGGACCGCGCTGCTGTGCGGCGACCGATACGGGTTCGACTGGGAGGAGGAACCGATTCCCCCTTGCGATCTCATCAAGCTCCCGCACCATGGCGATATCAAGTCGATGACGCGGGCTTTGACCGAGCGGCTGCATCCATCGGTCACGGTGATTTCGTGCCAGACCGACCCGAAAAGAGGCAAGGAGCGGCCGGATCCGGAGATGCTGAGAATGGTGCAGGGGATCGTGCCGACCGTGCTTTGCACCGAGAACCGCGAGCTGCCGACCCTGCGCGGCGCCACGCACAACGGCGTGTGCTGCACGATCGCGGACGACGGTACGCTTGCCTGGAAATTTGAATGAATGTTTTCTCCGCCGCTTGCGGAGGGTTGAGAAGAAAAACAAAATGAGGAGGATCATTATGAAAAAGGTACTTTCCATCGTCCTGGCTCTGTTGATGCTCGTTGCGGCGATCGCCTGCACAGCATCTGCCCAGCAGCCACAGACCACGACCGAAGCGCCCAAGACGGAAACCGTCACCGAAGCGCCCAAGACGGAACCCGAGCCCGAGCCTGTGAAGGCAGAACCGGTGACCGCGCTTGGCCTTTGCATCAAGAACAAGTCCGGCTTTGCGGTGGATGCGCTGTACATCTATCCGACCGGCGGCGAAACGGGCAACAGCGTTGTCGAAAAGGGTTGGCCGACCAAGGACGTCGATAAGAACGCGTTCGAAAAGAACATCTATATCGTCCGTCCCGAAGGCGCACCGCTCAGCGTCCTCGCCGTTTTGGAAGACGGCAACACGATTGCGCAGGATGTCGGCGTGCTCGAGAATTACACCGAGATCAAGCTCGAAGGTCTGACCGTTGAGTGCGAGAAGGAAGACGATCCCGAGGATCAGGCCCTGATAGATGAAGCGATCGCGATCGGCAAGACCGCGGACAACGTGTATCCGAATTACGTCGTGATCCCCGTCGAGTTCAAGAACAAGTCCAAGAAGGGCATCAAGGAGCTGTACTTCTACGAGGAGGGCGGCGATCCGAAGACCTACAACAACATGATGGATTACCTCTACACGCCCGAAGGCGTGAAGGTGGACGTCCTGCAGAGCGGTAAGGCGAAGGAAGGCGGCATGTATACGTTCAAGTGCTTCATCCGTCCGCTGGCCGACAAGTATATGATCGATGTCGTTTTTGAAGACGATACGACCTTGACGTACCCGATCGAAAACTGGTTCAAGGCAAATGCAGACGGATTTGCGCCGAACGAGATTTCGCTGCAGAGCGCAGAGGATCCGGATACGATCAAGGTGCAGTATGACCACGGCGTACCGGAACCGATCGATTACCTTGCCGAAGCGTTGGAAAAGGGTCTGATCGTTGACCAGTGGTATCCGGCGTATACGACCGTCAATGCCGATCCGAAGAAGGTCGAAGCCGCGCGGATCGAGCTTGCGAAGATCCCGGTTCCGTTTGAACAGACGGCCGAGGAGCCGGCCGAGGAACCCGCTGCCGAACCGGTCGCTGAAACCCCCGCGGGCGAATACACCGCGCTCGGTCTGAAGTTCAAGAACAAGTCGGGCGTCGCGCTGAACGAAGTCTACATCTATGCGGACGGCGACGAGAAGGGCGCAAACGTGCTGACCCTGAACGGACCGATGCCCGCCGAAGAGGACGAGATCGTGCTCTACCTGTTCCGCGAAACCGCGAAGCTCGACAAGATGGTGGTCGAAATCGTCTATGCCGAGGGCGATCCGTTCGTCTGGAAGCTCACCGGGCCGCTCGGCAACAACTATAAGCTGACCGTCAAGACGCAGGCCGAGCTCGACGACTGGAAGAACGAGCTGATCGAAAAGGAAAAGGATCTCACCAAGATCGCCGAGTTTGTCGCCGAGTGCGAAGCGAACGGCACCACGTCCGACGGCTTCCGCCCGTAATCGCAAGTTACATCCTTTGAACCGAACCGGCGTCTGCTGCCCCATGCAGCGGACGGCAGACGCCGCGTTTTCTTTCTTCCTCACTTCGTAAACGTTTACGAACTGCGAGGGA
>ONLX01000067.1 GCA_900318765.1 uncultured Eubacteriales bacterium | reverse complement strand
GCTGAAGCAGAGCGCCTTGAGCCACGCTTCTTCTGCGTCTCCCATCAACAGATACGTTTTGCCGCCATAGACGACCTTGGTCACGAGCGATTGCTCGTTGTCGTTCTTCCCGTCGTAAGGGACAGTGGAGACCCAGATGATAAAATCCGCGCCGCCGAGCGAGAACGTTGCGTCGGCGTCCATCCGGTAAACGATCGTATCCGTTGCCGTAAGCGCTTTGGCAAGCTGCTGATACTGCTTGGACGTGCTTTCATACGCCGGCATTCGCACGGCATCGACCGGAAACCGTTCCAAAATCGCGTCCGCACCACCGATGTGGTCCTTGTCGTGATGCGTAAGGATCATCAGGTCGAGCCGCTCCACGCCGCGCTCCGTCAGCCAATCGGCAAGCTCGTCGCCGTCGCCGTTTTCCCCAGTATCGATCAGAACGGCATGCCCGTCCACGCGCAGCAGCATTGCGTCCGCTTTGCCGACGGCAAACACGTCCAAAGACAGCCCGCCGCTCTGGGACGATTCTTCCTCGGTTGCGGGTGCATTGCATCCAATCAGAAGAAATGCCGCAAGCAGGAGCAGAAGCAGCCGCCGGAATTCTGTTTTGCGCATCAATCGGATCATGGCAAGATCGTACCAAATTCCATACCGAAAAGCAATATCCGAACAAAACTTTTTACCGCAATGTTGAATTTTCGTCACGGAATTGACCGAATCGGAAAAGCGTGTTATACTGATATGGAGTATGGAACGCAAACAACTTGCGCTGTGAGAGGAAAACGGTTTGGATTCGGTAACTTTGGAAAAACTGTTGTTGCAGGTCGAAAAACCTGCGCGCTACATCGGTCACGAGTGGAATATGATCGAGAAGACGGAATACGACTACCGCTTTGCGCTGTGCTTCCCGGATGTGTATGAAATCGGGATGTCGCACATGGGCAGCCGGATTCTGTATCATACGATCAATCTGCTCGACGGGGTGTACTGCGAACGCTGCTATGCGCCTTGGACGGATATGGAAGCCGCGTTGAGAAACATGGGTGAGCCGCTGTTCACAATGGAAACCAAATCCCCGCTGAAAGCGTTTGATATGGTCGGCTTTTCGCTTTTGTACGAGATGTGTTACACGAACATCCTGACCATGCTCGATCTGTCCGGAATTCCGTTCCGCGCCGGTGAGCGCAGTGAATCCGATCCGATCCTTCTTGCGGGCGGCCCTTGCACCGTCAATCCCGAGCCGGTGGCGGAACTGTTTGACGTCATCTGCATCGGCGACGGGGAAGAGATGAACAACGAGGTGATCGAGGCTGCGCGGAAAGCAAAGCGGGAAGGGCTCACAAAGCGGGAAACGCTGAAGCGGCTTGCATCGATCGAGGGCGTTTACATCCCTGCGTTCTATCAGGTTGAGACGGATGAAGCCGGTCGGTTTCGTTCCATTCGTCCGACCGAGCCGGAGGCCCCGGAGCGCGTCAAACGCCGCGTGCTGCGGGATCTGGAGCATGCGCCGTACGTCGGCAAACAGGTGGTTCCGAATATGAGCATCGTCCACGACCGCGTGGCGATTGAGGTCATGCGCGGCTGTACGCGCGGCTGTCGGTTCTGCCAGGCAGGCTACATCTATCGTCCTGTTCGGGAGCGTTCGGAGGAGACCCTCTTAAGACAGGCGCACGAGCTGGTAGCCTGCACCGGATATGACGAGGTGTCGCTTCTTTCCCTTTCGACCGGCGACTATTCCGAACTTCGGACGCTGCTTCCGCGTATCATTGATGAGATGACCGAGCAGCGCGTTTCGGTTTCGCTGCCGTCGCTTCGCATCGACTCCGATCTGAGACAAGAGCTTGAGAAAATGCAGTCGATCCGGAAGGGCGGATTGACCTTCGCGCCGGAGGCCGGAACACAGCGTATGCGGGACGTCATCAACAAGAACGTAACGGAGGAGGACTTGCTGCGCGCCGTGACCGATGCGTTTGAAGCGGGCTGGTGCGGGGTGAAGCTGTACTTCATGATCGGCCTTCCGACCGAGACCGATGAGGATATCGAGGGCATCGCGGACCTTGCGCGGAAAGTGAGCCGCTGCTACTACTCGATACCGAAAGAAAAGCGCGGCGCCGGATACCGCCTCACGGTCAGCGCATCAACGTTTGTGCCAAAACCGTGGACGGCATTCCAATGGAGCGCGCAAAGCACGCTTGAGGAGATTCGCCGCAAGCAGCAGGTATTGAAGAACGCAATGAAAGGTGTGCGGGGCGCCGAACTGCATTGCCATCCTTCGGTACTGAGCGTTTTGGAAGCGGTCTTCTCCCGCGGGGACAGAAGACTTGTCAACGTGCTGATCGACGCGTATCGCAACGGATGCCGGTTCGATTCATGGGCGGAACATTTCAAGCCGGATGCATGGGATGCCGCGTTCGAAAAGAACGGATTGACCAAGGACGAGTACGCCTATCGGGAGCGAGAGATCGGCGAACCGCTGCCCTGGTCGGTCGTGGATGCGCTCGTAACCGAATCGTATCTCAGACGCGAATGGAAACGCGCCGAGGAAGCGAAGACAACGAAGGACTGCCGTCAGGGATGCAACGGCTGCTTTGGTGAACAGTGTGAGAATTATTGCCGCATTTCAAAAAGATAAGGGAATTTCCTTCACATCGCATCTCGATGTGCAGCGAACGCTGCAGCGCGCGTTCCGGCGGGCCAATCTGCCGCTCGCGTATACAAACGGATACAATCCGCATCCGAAACTCTCGTTTGCGACCGCGCTTGCAACGGGATTTTCGAGCGACGGGGAATGGGTGGAAGTAGAGATGGCGCAGGAGATGGATCCTGCCGAATGGATGGATCGCGCGAACGCCGCCGTGCCGAACGGGATGCGGTTCGTTACGGCGTTTGTTGCGGATGCTTCGATCGATACCCTGTCCAAAATGCTCTGCTCTGCGCGTTACACGATTACGCTGCATCCGGAGGAACCGGTGGCGCGTGCGCGCGTGGAACAAGCGCTTTCCGACTTGCTGGAGAGCAAAGAAATTATTGTGCAGAAAAAAACAAAGAGTGGGGTTAAGCCCACGGACATTCGTCCCGAAATCATAGAGGCATTTGTGTTGGACGGTTCGGAGGATCCCGTGCGGATCGAACTGCTCGGAAGTCTGACGGTCGCTGGCGGACTGCGCGTGGAAACGTTTTTGCATGCGCTGCTGGAACGCATCGGCGTGTCGGGCTTTGCGTCGGTGCATCGGAACGCTCTGTATTTTACGGGTTCCGACCGTTTGCCGCACCTCTCATAAGAGAAAGGTTTTTGAAAAATGAATAAGGAAATACTGGTGGACGCCAATGCGTTCAACACGCGAGTCGCCGTCGTGGAGGACGGCGATCCGGTGGAGCTGTACGTCGAGCAGGAGGGAAGCGAGCGACTTGTCGGCAACATCTATCTCGGCAAGGTGCAGAACGTTCTTCCCGGAATGCAGGCGGCGTTTGTGGACATCGGTTTGGAACGCAATGCGTTTCTGTACGCGGGCGACGTGTTCACCCCCGGGGACGCATACGACGAACTGGAGGAGAAGATCCCCGAAACGCGCAAGATCGGCGATATGCTAAAACCGGGACAGCATGTGCTTGTTCAGGTAGCGAAGGATCCGATCGGAACGAAAGGCGCGCGCGTTACCACGCATCTGACGCTTGCGGGACGGTCGCTCGTTCTCATGCCGACGGTCGATTATATCGGCGTTTCGCGCAGGATCGAGCGCGAGGAAGAGCGGCTTCGCCTTCGCAAGATCATCAAGGAATTGAAGCCGAAGGACGTCGGCATCATCGTTCGGACCGCCTCTGCCGGCAGGACGAAGGAAGCGTTTGCGGAGGAGATCGAAAGCCTGCAAAAGCTCTATGCCGATATTCTCGAACGGTCCAAGAAGGGGAAAGCGCCGAAGCTCCTGCACGAGGAACAGAGCCTGCTGTTCCGCACGGTGCGCGATCTCTTAAT
>ONLX01000051.1 GCA_900318765.1 uncultured Eubacteriales bacterium | reverse complement strand
TTTGCGATCAAACCGTCGCGCCCTTGTTTTCATTGCCTTTTCCGGTCAACAAAACGCCGACGGTCAGAAAAATGATCTGCAGATCCAACGCAAACGAAACGTGATCTGCGTACCACACATTCAGACGCAGCCGTTCGTGCCATTCGAGTTCCCGTCTGCCGTGTACCTGCGCCCACCCGGTGATCCCCGGACGCACCCGAAACATCCGAAGCTGCTCCTTCGAATATCGGTCGATCGGCCACGGATGATACGTCAGCGGCGGACGCGGCCCGATAAAGCTCATATCGCCGCGCAGGATATTCCATAGCTGCGGAAGCTCATCGAGCGAGGTCGCCCGCAGGAACCTGCCGACCTTTGTGACCCGGCTGTCGTACCGATCGCTGTAAACGCCGGATCCGGTGTGTTCCGAATTCTCCGCCATGGTGCGGAACTTGCAGATCCGGAAAACCTTCGCATCGCGCCCCAGCCGCTCCTGCCGGAAGATGACCGGACCTTTTGAGGTGCAACGCACGAGAATCGCGATCAAAAGAAACAGCGGGGACAGTACAAGAAGTCCCAAAGCCGAAAACACGATATCTGAAATTCGCTTTACAAATGCCTGATACATTTTCCTTAGCCTATGCTTCAGCGCCGTGTCCCGCTTCTCTTTCTGTTTTTCTTCTCAGCATTCCCGTAGTAATACCCGTAACCGTATCCGTAATCGTACCGTTTCCGGTCCAACTTGCTCATGGTCACGTTGTTTATGATACAGCCGATCACGGGCGTCCGTGTCTGTTCCATCGTCCGTACAAGCTTTTTCAGACCATCCTTTGTGATCTTATTATACGGAAGGACCAGGATGCTTCCGTCACAGCGTTTCGCGATCTCCGCAGCGTCGATCACTGCGCCGACAGGCGGTGTATCGACGATCACCGCATCGAACTCTCTTCCCGCATCCTCCATGAGCCGGTCGAATTCTTCCGACGTCAGAAGAGACAGCGGCGACTGTACCAGCTTACCCACCGGCAGCAGATACAGATTCGGAATATTGGTCTGATAAATGACGCCGTCAAGTTCAGCCTGTCCCGACAGATAATGAGAAAGCCCCTCCTTGGTGTGCGTGATACCGTACCGATTGACCAGGGCCGATTTTCTCAGGTCTCCGTCGATCAGAAGAACCGCCTTCCCCCGCTTTGTCATCCCGTGAGCGATTCGGATCGCCAGATATGTTTTGCCGTTATCTGCGTTTTGGCTCGTGATCGCAATTCGCTTGATCTTCTTCCCGGCGAATGCAATGTTGGAACAGATTGCGTTGATCACTTCGTCCCCTGCGTAATCTAATGCCAAAGTCTGTCTGATCTCCGCAACGCGCCCTCTGTTATCCGTTTCCCCGCGGTGTCTCGTCTCATAATACTCCGCATTCTCGCTTTGTTTGGGCAGCATGCCCAATGTTGCCAGTCCGGTCGCTTTTTCCACATCCTCGCCGGTCCGGATCTTGTTGTCGAGCAAAAACAGAAAGACCAGTACGGCGATCGCCGCCAATGCGCCGATACCGGCAGCTTTTAAGACGATGCTTCCGAGCTTCGGCGTGACCGGGCTCGACGGGACCTGGGCGCGTTCAAGGATCTGCGGTTTCCGAAGCTCCATCTGTTTTTCAATATAGGTCTGCACGACCTCGGAATATGCGTCTGCAATCAGTTTTGCTTCTCCCGGATTGCCGGAGCTCACCGTGATATAGAGCAAGTGCGATCCCTTTGGATTGCTGACGGACACCGAATAGTCCGGCTTGCTCACACCGTGTTCCGTCAGCATCTTTTCATTTACGGTTTCATGGATCTGCGCGATCTTGAAGACCTCCTGATAATCCACCGTCAATACGGAGCCGAGCTGCAGATCCGACATGGAGATGGTATTCTCCGATCCCGCGATGTACAGTTTGGCAGTCGCTTCGTATACCGGCTTTACAAACAGCTTCGTATATCCGCCCGCAAGTCCCCCGCAAAGAACGGCGGCAATCAGAATCCAATAGATCCTGCCGAGCAAATAATAGAACAGCGACTTCCAGTCGATCCCGCTGTTGTACCGCGAAGAATCGCTGCGCAGTTCGCTTTGTTCCGGGTACGCATTTCCCTGATTTTGATTGCCGTTCGGCGTCATTTCATTCATCCTGAACCTCATTTTTTCTCTGTTTCAAACAATTATGTCCGCTCCGTACGAAAACACTGCGAATATCGATTCTCTTCGTACTCTATGACAGAAAACATTTCTATATATAATACATCGAAATCGTATTACTTGTCAATGTTCATCGTTCGCCGCTGTATCAATACATCTGCGGGCGTCAAATGCAGGCAACCCAAAAACGGCAAAACAGAGCACTCCGATTTGATCGTAAACGGAAGGACAACACTATTCAAGGAAGCAGCGCCGAGCACGCGGCTCAGCTGCGTATGTGCACTACGTTCAAATCCTGCACGTAGAGCGTGCAAAAGCAAATCGTGCCGCAGGCACGCCCCGCAAAAGGTTGGTAGCGAGAGATTTTCGTCGTGAGGGCGTTTACAACCGAACAGAAAATCCGAGCGTGACCTTTTGCGGAAAGGAGCCGCAGCGGAACAAGGCGCCGCGGTGGCTTATTTGTGAAACAAAAAAGCCTCCGCAAGCCAAGTGAAGCTTGCGGCGACGTGGCGTGCCCGACACGATTTGAACGTGCGGCCTTCAGAGTCGGAG
>ONLX01000106.1 GCA_900318765.1 uncultured Eubacteriales bacterium | reverse complement strand
CACGAGCTGTTCGATCGGCACGCTCGCAAGGTTTCCGCGGATCAAGGGGATCGCGCAGTAGGTGCAGCGGTTGTTGCACCCGTCGCCGACGCGTAAGTACGCGCGATACGGCGGACTGACGAGCAGCCGTTCGGCCTTTGCCACCGTTTTGCACGGCTGACCGAGCTTTTCGGCAAGCAGGCGGGGGAGCGATTCGTATTCGCGCACGCCGAGGAAGAGGTCCACCTCGGGCATCTCGGGCGGGAGCTCCTTGCGGTACCGCTGCGAGAGGCATCCGGTCACGACGAGCAGCCGGCATTTGCCGGTCTTCTTATACTGTGCCATCTCGAAGATCGCTTCGATCGATTCCTCCTTTGCGGAAACGATGAACCCGCAGGTGTTCACGATCAGGATCTCCGCCTCGCTTGGATCGGGCGTAAACCCGTAGCCCGCCGCGCGGAGAATGCCGAGCATATGCTCCGTATCGACCTGGTTCTTCGCGCAGCCGAGCGAAATCACACCGACGTTCATTCTTCACTCACCTCATAATCGTCAAACGGGACATTGTCCTCTGCGTCCGGCTCGGGGTCAACCGCTTCGCCGCCGCCGAAGACGCGGTTGTATTCAGCCTGCGTGATCAGCACCTGCCGCGGCTTGCTGCCGTCGAAGCCCGAAACGTACTTGGCCTGCTCCATCATATCGACAAGGCGGGCGGCTCTTGCGTAGCCGACGCGTAACCTTCTCTGGATCATCGAGATCGACGCCTGCCCGTTTTCCATCACGATCCGCACGGCTTCGCCGAGCAGCTCGTCCTCCTGTTTGCCTTCGCCGAAGACGCCGCCCTGCGCGCCGCCCTTGGCCTCGTTGTTGATTTCATTCAGCACATCCTCATCGAACTGCACCGTATTGCGTTTGAAGTGCGCCATCACGCGCTCCACCTCTTCATCGGAAACGAACGCGCCTTGGCAGCGGGTCGGCTTGCCGGCGCCGTTCGGATGAAACAGCATATCGCCGCGGCCGAGCAGCTTTTCGGCGCCCGTTGCGTCGAGAATGATGCGGCTGTCGATCGAAGAGCTGACCGCAAACGCGCACCGCGAGGGGATGTTCGCCTTGATGAGCCCCGTGATGATATCCGCGCTCGGACGCTGCGTTGCGACGATCAGATGGATGCCCGCGGCACGGCCGAGCTGCGCGATGCGGCAGATCGAATCTTCGACGTCCTCGGGCGCGACCATCATCAGGTCGGCAAGCTCATCGATGATGATCACGAGCTTGCCCATGCGCTTTTTCGGATCGTCGATCGCGGCATTGTAGCCGGAGAGCTTGCGCGCGCCGACTTCGCTGAACTTGCGGTACCGCTGATCCATTTCGTTGACGGCCCAGCGCAGCGCGCTTGCGGCCTTCTTCGGCTCGGTCACGACCGGGACTCTGAGGTGCGGCAGCGTGCCGAACACCGAGAGCTCCACGACCTTCGGATCGATCAGGATCATCTGGACCTCTTGCGGCGAGGCTTTGTAGATCATCGAAATGATGATATCGTTGATGCAGACGGATTTGCCCGAACCGGTCGAACCGGCGATCAGCATATGCGGCATCTTCTCGAGGTCCGCGACGACGATCTTGCCGGAAATATCCTTGCCCATCGCCATCGTGCTGGTCGATTTCGCGTTCTGGAATTCGGGGCTTTCGATGATATCGCGCAGCAGCACCGTTGCGGTCTCCTTGTTCGGGACCTCGATGCCGACGGCGGACTTGCCCGGGATCGGCGCTTCGATGCGGACGCGTGCGGCGGCAAGCGCCAAGGCAAGGTCGTCGGCCAAAGCGGCGATCTTGCTCACGCGGATGCCCGGCGCGGGCTTGAGCTCATACCGCGTCACGACCGGGCCGACCGAGTAATTCACCACCTGCGCCGAAATGTTGAAGCTCTGCAGCGTTTCTTCGAGCAGCCTTGCAACGCCCTCGGGGCTTTCCGTACCCTGCGCATAGGTCTGTTCGGACTTGTTCAAACAGTCGATGGGCGGCGGCAGATACAGATCTGTCGCGTCTTTGGGCGCGTCCGGCACAATGAGATCGCCCTCGTCCGCTGCGGCTTCTTCCTTGGCCACTGCGGGCTCCGCGGTTTTACGGGTACGCTTCTTCGGCGGCTCGGGCTGCGACGCGGGCGCTTCTTCCGCTTCGGGTTCGACCGGGAAGGAGGTCGGGATATCCTCCTCGTCCACGTCGAGCAGGAAATTGCTCTTGCGTTTGACCTTCGCGGTCGACGGCATGAATTCCGCGCTGTCGGGATCCGGACGGTTCTCGCGCCGCTTCGTTTCGGCGGCGGTCTTCGGCGCGGTCGAGCGCGGGATGCTTACGGGCTGCACGGGCGCCGTTTCGGGCGCGCGCCATGCGGCTTGAGAAACAGGCTCCGGATCGGGCGCGGGAACATCGAACCACTCGTCAAACCCGGGCTTCTCCTTGCGCTTTTCGGTGCGCCGCGCGGAAAAATCCTTCTTCCATTCCTTCGGCGCGGGAGCGGGCTCGTCCTCCTCGTCGTAATCGTCGTCGGGCGAGAAATATTCGTTCTTCACGGTTTCGAGCTTATCCTTCACCTTTGTGCCGAACAGATCGGTGTACGCCTTGATCGAAATGCCGGTGAGCAGCAGGAGGCAGATCAGAAGCCCCGCGATCGCAACGATGTAGCACAGCGCATAGCCGCCGAGCATATAGAGCGGAGTCATCAGCAGCATACCGAGCACGCCGCCGCCGATGCGGTACGCGATCGATTCGTTCCACGCGATCGGGAACTGCTTGAACCACTGCGTGAAGTAGTCGCCGAATCCGTAGCCGGGCGTGCCGTAGCCCTTGACGCTCTTCAGCGTCTGCGACGTGGCAAGGTGCAGAATGCAGATGATCATATAGACGGCAATGATCGCGCTGAGATACGTTCCGCGCGAGCGCTTCCGCCGCCCGGAAAGGATCACAAAGAATCCGAACAGCACAAACAGCACCGGAACCGCGTACGCAAAGACGCCGGTCATGCCAAGCAGGAAGGAATTGATGATCGTTCCGAGAATACCGTTGGATCCGCTGTACAGGTAGATGCCGAACAGCGCGCCGAGCGCGACGAGCACGATCCCGAAGATCTCAATCGCAACGCGTTCCGAGCCGGTCCGCTTGTTCTTTTGGGCCCCTTTCTTCGCCGCGGCGGACTTTGCTGCGGTCGATTTTTTTGCGGTTGATGTATTTGCCATGGAAGTTCCTCCGAAAACTCAATACTTCTTTATTGTATTATACACCCGGGGCGCCTCCCTTGCAAGTCGCACTTGCCAACCGTTCACAAATCCTTTATAATAGAACAATAGCAACGGAAAGGGGCAGCCGCGTATGGGACAACCGCAATTGATTATCTGGGATTGGAACGGAACGATCATGGACGATATGGAGTTCACGTATTGGATCGAGAACAAGATGCTTCTCGACCGCGGGCTCAAATCGATTCCGGACCGCGCGTTTTATCTGGACAATTTCGGGTTCCCGATCATCGAGTATTACCGCAAGATCGGGTACGATTTTTCGGTGTATCCGTATGAGGAGCTTGCCGCCGAGTTCCACGACCTGTATGCCGAGGGATATCAAACCTGCCCGTTGAAGGCAGGCGTGCTGAAGATGCTGAAGGATGTGCAGGAGCGGGGGATTCCGCAAACGCTGCTGTCCGCGTCGGAGCAGAGCCGCCTTCTGGAGCAGACCTCTTTCTACGGGGTCGGGGAATACTTTGGCGAGCTGCTCGGCCTTTCGGACGACTTTGCGACTTCGAAGGTTGACCGCGCAAAGGCGTATATTCGGGACAATCATTTCAACTTGAACGAGGTCATATTCATCGGGGACACGGATCACGATTACGAAGCCGCGAACGCGGTCGGGTGCAAGTGCATCCTGATGACGGGCGGCCACCAGAGCCGCAAGCGCCTCGAAGCCTGCGGCGTCCCGGTCGTCGATACGTTCGACGAGCTCCGCGCCCTCCTGTTTTCCGATTGACGGTTCCGAACAAACAGAAAAGGCTGTTGCAGTTTCGCAACAGCCTTTTTTCTCAATAGTCCTGTTTTTTCTTTTTCTTCTTTTTCACCGAAGCAACCTGCAGCAGCACCGCGGAGAGCAGCGCGAGGATCGGAACGGCGATGAACGCCCAGTCGATGATCAAAAAGTTCGGTTCCACGCGAACCGGCAGATTCCCAAAGGCGGAGAGCCCGAGCAGAACGAGGTAAATAAGCGAAACGACGATGCTCAGTACGGCAACGACGGTTGCGATGATCTTCTTGGCTTTACGCATGTCCGGTTCCTCCTTACTGCGCGTCGACGATCGCGATGATATCGCTGGTCGCGCGCGAATTGTGTCCAAACAGTTTCTCGTTCCAGTACATGCTCGAGGAGCCGCCGCCGTCCAGATTGTACGCCGCCTGCATGCCGAGGCCTGCGCACAGCTCGGAGAGCTCGGTCATCTTCATGCCCGGCGAATTCCCGTTGCCGAGGTTCTTGCCGGAGAGCGAGTGCATCGAGCGCGTGCCGAGCACGCACAGGAATGCGTAATGGCCCGGTTCATAGTAACCGATCGCGGTGCGCGGGTTCACGCCGTTGATGTTCTGCGGCGAAGCAAACTCGGTCTTGGCGTTTCCGGTTTCATCGAGCAGCGAGGGGCCGAAGTAGAACGAGTGGTACGGATACTGGCCGAGGATCGCGTCGTTGTCGATCGGATCGCCCTTGCATTCGTAGCAGCGCATCGAACCGTCCTGATAAATCACGCAGAGATCGGCGTTGATGCAGGGATTGTTGCGCAGCACGAAGCCGTTGCGGATCACGAGCCCCTCGTTCGTCGCGTTGTTTACAAAGTAGTCGCTGTTCACGCAGACGATCGCGCCGAGCTGGCGGCCGAATTCGGAGGCTTTGCGCGTATCGCCCGAACCTGCCGCGTAGTCCGCCCAAAGGGATTTGATGTCGCGCACGTACAGGTCCGCGATCTGGTATTCGAGCTTCTTGAGCTGATAATGCGAAATCTCCACAACGACCTTGTCACTCGCGTAGGAGTAGACGAGCGTCTTCACCGTGCCGTCCGCAAGCGTTTCCTGCGTGTTCGGCTCGGAGATCACAACCTGCCCGTCGGTAAACTTGTCCGCATACTTGTCCCCGAGCAGACCCGGGATCGGCGTTGCGGTGGGTTCGGGCGTCGCGGTCGGCTCCTCGGTCGGTTCCGGGGTCGATCCGTCCGGCGCGGGCGTGGGCTCGGGCGTTGCGGTCGGCACTGCAGTGGGCTCCGGCGTTGCGGTGGGCTCCGGCGTTGCGACGGCAACGATCGTCGCCTCGGTGATGTCCCGTAGATGCAGCCAGTCGAACGCGTGCGTATTCACGGTCATCGCAAACGCGCCTGCCACCAAAATGTCCGCAATCAGAAGGATCACAAGCCGTTTTGGACGGAACCAGTTCTTCTTGAACGCGCCGAGGCGGAAGAGAATCAGGTACAGAATCCCGGTAATCACGGCGAGCGCGGCGAGGATAACATGCAGATACTGCGTGAGCGGGAACGTCGAGTACGTAACAAAATGCATTCCCGGGTTGTAATGGTCGAGAATGTAGAACGTGATATAGTTCGCGGCGAGGATCCCCAGAAGGTTCGCAAGCACGCTTGCGATGATGCGGAGAACCTTGTACTTGTCTTTCTTAGCCATTCGGATGTTCCTTTCGTTTTTTAAACACAAAGATGCGCTGCATCATATACGAGAGCGGGTAGCAGATCGTCTGCGCGAGCACGTTCGCGAGCCATGCCGGAACGCCGATCCGGGTAAACAGCTCGATGAACAGCCAATTGAGCACGAGTACCGATGCCGCGACGAGCGCGTATTTGCCGAGCGCGCGTTCCTTCTGCGCGCCGTCGAAGACGAACCGCCGGTTCAGAAGGTAATTGCAGAAGCCGGAGATCAGCCGCGCAATCACGAGTGAAGCCATGCGCAGCACCGAGCCGCCGCCGACGAACACGATCGGGTTCAGCGCGAGCAGCTTTTCGGCCCAGGTGGAGGAGACGCTGCGGTCGAACGAGAACAGCGCCTTTGCGGTATCCCAGCCGCCGAACAGCGCGACAACGCCGTAGAAGACGAGACAGAAGCTCAAAAAGTCGATCAAAAAACAGGTGAACGACGTGGACAGGAACTTCAGAAACGTCGGCCCGAGAAACTTGAAGATGACCTTATAGATCTTCGCGGAGTCGCGCAGCGTATCGAAATGCGAGGAGCTGTTGTCGTCGATGTACACCGTTTCGATCGGGACCTCGTATACGCCGGTGCTCTTGGTGCAGCAGTACAGAAGCTGATGAATCTCATACTCGTACCGATCGCCCTTCAGCGCAACCATTTCGGGAACGCGGCTGACCGAGAATGCCCTCAGCCCCGTCTGCGTATCGTACACGCGCTTGCCGGTCGTGATATGGAAGACGCCGCGCGTGATCCCGTTGCCGAGACGGCTACGGAACGGCACCTTGCCCTTGAAGCGGCGCGAGCCGGTGATCAGAAGATCCGGATGCGTCGCGTATGCGGCGCAGACCTTGAGGCAGTCGCCCAAAAGATGCTGCCCGTCGGCATCGACGGTGAGGATCCCCTCCGAGGGGGGATACTGCTCCGCAATGTAGGTGTACGCGGTTTTGAGCGCCGCGCCCTTGCCGCGATTTTGCGGATGGTGCAGCACGGTCACGGCCGGGTTCTGTTCGAGCGTATCGAAGATCGGTTTGCATTCCTTTTTGCTCCCGTCGTCCACAACAACGATCGGAAACTCGGGCACGCGGCCCAAAAATCCGTTGACAACGCCGAGCAGCTTTTCATCCGGCTCATAGGCCGGAATCACTACGATCATGAAAACCTCCGAAAACTATGATTCCATTTTATCCCATTTTGTATTGTGAAATCCATTACATTATACCACATATTTTGCTTTTGGGAAGTAAAAATTCTCCAACACGAAAATATTTGACATTTTGGATACAATCCGGCTTCGAAAATTCGTCATTTTTGTAAAAGCTTTGTTACAAATCCTCGATCGTGTGGAATTTTTTTTTGCCGGAGAGTAAACTATATGCATCAGTACGGACGAACAGAATCCGGACAGGGAGGTTTTTTCATTGCACAACAAACGTTTGCTTATCATCGGAATCATCGCGGCGGCCATCGTCGTGGTCGGCATCGTGCTCGCGCTGCTGCTCACGCCTGTGACGACGTTCCTGTTCGGCGGGACGGGCGATGATTTCCGCAACGCCGGCACGTGTACGGCCCGCAGAGCCGAGGAGAAGCCGATCGAGTCGGATGCTCCGATCGTGGTCGTCACGCCCGCGCCGACGGATCATCCAAATCCGGAACAGACGACGCCTGTGCCCGAGGTTGTCGGTACGCCGGAGGTCACCGCGACGCCGATGCCCTATGAGCATCTGAAGAGCCTTGCGGATCAGGAGCTTTTGGATCGCGATATCGTCAACATCCTTCTGATCGGCGTGGACTTTTCCGAGGAGCGGCTCACGTGGAACGGCAAGAAGGAATGGCATTCGGACGTGATGATGGTGCTTTCGGTCAATTTTGCCGAAAACCGGGCCGACCTGATCTCGCTCCCGCGCGATACGTATGCGGAGATTCCGGGCGTCAAGGGCATCTATAAGCTGAACGCTTCGCTGAACTGCGGCGGCGGATTGTACGACGCGTACGGCGATTTCAACCCGGCCGGGCTCGAAAAGGTCTGCGAAGCCGCGGAATGGATGCTCGGCGGCATCCCGGTCGAATATTACTATGCGGTCACGATGACCTCGCTCAAGCAGCTCGTCGACGCGTTCGGCGGGCTCGATTACGATCTCGATCTGACGTATCGCATCCAGGGCCGCTCGTATACGAAGGGCTATCAGCATATGGACGGGCAGGCGGTGCTCGATTACTGCCGCGTACGCAAGGCGGGCAACGGCCTTTCGGCTTCGGACGTCGGCGACGCGAACCGCGTGAACCGGCAGAAGCGCATCCTGGTCGCCTTCTTCGACCAGATGAAAAAGGACAATCTGATCGT